>JAQXJH010000113.1 GCA_029008595.1 Bacillota bacterium | reverse complement strand
TGAAGAGCTGTTGGCGAAGAATGAGGAAGCCATTCGGCTGAAAAAATCAGAATTGACCGAACGCTTCGGAGTGAGGACTGAGGGCTAAACGCAAGTTCGATTGCAGCTGAAAAGTGTCAGATTCCGGTTTTTCGGGGCGATCTGTTCCCGTGTACTGCGGGGGTAGATTTGTTTCCGTGTTGTGTCGACATTCACGGCAGTGCCTCAACCCATGTGGAGACGGTGGCGCTGCTGACGAAAGCGGGCGGCTGAAGCGCGGGCCGATGCACAGGCGGAGAAAAGGCTGCGGATGTTTTGGATCCGGGAAAGGAGGGCGTGATGAAGAGACCATCCCGAACGATCGTGCTCGGCATATTTTGTGCCGTGGCAAACGAGGTTCTCTATGGATTCAGTTATCTCTTTACCAAGCAGATCACAAACCAGGTTTCGGCAATCACGCTGCTGAGCTGGCGGTTTCTGATCGCTTTTCTGACGCTCAGCCTTGCCCGCGCGTTCGGGCTGATCAAGGTACTTTATAAAGGAAAGAAGCCCGGGATCCTGTTTGCTGTGGCATTTTTGCAGCCGGTGTGCTACTTTATCTGCGAAGCGCTCGGCGTCAGCATGACAACTGCGTCGGAAAGCGGAACCATTATCGCTTCCATTCCGGTGGTTACGCTGGCTGCTTCCTCCCTGATCCTGAAGGAACGGCCGACGCACTTTCAGATGATCGGCATCGGCGTTTCGCTGTCCGGCGTCGTGCTGACCTCTCTGCTGCAGGGCGGGGGCGCGTCGTTCAACCTGCCGGGCTATATTATTCTGTTTTTTGCGGTGATCTCTTACAGTCTGTACGCCGTTCTGGTGCAGAAGGCCAGGCAGTACACCAGTATGGAGCTGACCTACGGCATGATCGCGGTGGGAGCCGGAGCGTACGGCGTCATGGCGCTGACGGAGCATCTTCTGCAGGGCACGGTGCGGCAATGGATCCTGCTGCCGTTCACAAATCCGGATTTTCTGGCGGCTGCGCTTTATCTCGGGATCGGATCCTCCGTCTTCGCCTTCTTTCTGGCGAATGCGGCGTTTGCGTCGTTGGGCGCCAACCGGACGGCCGCCTTTGTTGGCATCTCCACCGTGGTTTCCATCCTGCTGGGGGTCGTTGTGCTCCATGAACGCTTTACCGGATGGCAGGCGTTTGGCGCGGCGCTGATCCTTGCAGGCGTTTATATCGCCAATCTGGGCGGGAACCGGAAGGTTTTCCGCTGAGACAGAACGTTTCCATCGGTGCAAAATAAATTTTCAGCGAAATCGGGGTTTTATTCTGTGCAGAAAATAATTTCGACAACAGGAGCCTTTTGCAGAAGGGAAATGCTGCTGGTTGTTTCCGGCGGTCTGGCGGCGCTCTCCTGTCTGCTCGTCCGGCCGGACAGGCTCTATCTGACTTATCCGGATTACCGGGTTCTGGCGCTTTTGTTCAGCCTGATGCTGGTGGTTGCCGGATGGCAGAAAACTGGGGTTTTCCGTCTGCTGGGCGGAACGCTCAGCAGGCGTGTCGGTACGGTGCGCGGTCTGCTTCTGGTTTTGTGCGGTCTTTGTTTTTTCGGCAGCATGCTGATCACGAACGACGTTGCGCTGATCACCTTTGTGCCGTTCACGATCGCGCTGCTTCGCCGGGCAAAAGAAGAGCAGCTGCTGATCCCGGCGCTGGCGATCGAAACGATCGCCGCGAATCTCGGCAGCATACTGACGCCGGTGGGGAATCCGCAGAATCTATATCTGTATTCCCTTTCCGGGATGGATTTTTCTTCCTTTTTGCTGCATATGCTGCCGGTCTGGGCGCTTTCGCTGGCGATCGTTTGCGGAATGATCCTTCTGCAGAAAAACCGCCCCCTGACCCTTGGCGGATCGGAGCAGCCGGAAGAATCCTCCGTTTTGCGCAGCCGGAGGTTCTGGGCTTTTGCCGGTCTGTTTGCGGTCTGTCTGGCCGGGGTGCTGCGGATCCTGCCCGGCTGGGCGGTGCTTGCCGTCACGGCGGCCGTCGTCCTTCTGCTGGACCGCAGTCTCTTCCGCCGCGTGAATTATTCCTTGCTGGCAACGTTTCTGTTCTTTTTTGTGCTGATCGGCAACCTCGGGCGGGTCGAAGCGATCCGTTCGTTTCTCGGCAGCGCCATCGCGGGCCGCGAGCTGTGGTTCGGCATCGGTCTGAGCCAGATCATCAGCAACGTACCGGCGGCAATGCTGCTGGCCGGCTTCAGCGCGGAATACCGTGCGCTGCTGTGGGGAGTGAACATCGGCGGGCTTGGTACGCTGATCGCATCCATGGCAAGCCTGATCACCTATCAGCTGTATGCCCCGGTGCCGGGCGCGAAAAAAGGGCGCTATCTGCTGTGGTTTACCTGTTATAATCTTGCCGCGCTGGCGATACTCGCGCCGGCGGCAGCTGCATTTTCCGCCCTTTGCTGAGCGGAAGAAGGGAGAATTGCAATGGTGCATTCCAAAAAGAACCGCGGAACCATCACGGACGGGGTGATCTGGCAGCAGCTTCTGCTGTTTTTCTTCCCGATCTGGTTCGGTTCATTCTTTCAACAGCTTTATAACACGACCGACGCGATCATCGTGGGACAGTTCTGCGGCAAGCAGGCGCTTTCGGCAGTTGGAGGCACTACCGGCGTACTGATCAATCTGCTGGTCGGATTCTTTGTCGGTCTTTCGTCCGGTGCAACGGTCATCATCGCGCAGTTTTTCGGCGCAAAGCTTGACGGAGACGTCAACCGCGCGGTACATACGGCGATCGCGCTGTCGATCGCAGGCGGCGCGGTGCTGATGGTGGTGACGTTCTGCATGGCTCCGGCAGCCCTTCGCGCAACGGGAACGCCCGACGACGTGATCGATTATGCCGTCACCTATATGCGGATCTATTCCCTCGGCATGATCCCGAGCCTGATCTACAACATCGGCGCAGGGATCCTGCGGGCGATCGGCGATTCCAAACGGCCGCTCTGGTTTCTGATCTTCAGCTGCGGCGTGAATATCGTGCTGGATATCCTCTTTGTGGCAATCCTCCGCTGGGAAGTGACAGGCGTTGCCGTTGCAACGGTGCTGTCGCAGACAGCCAGCGCCGTCATGGTGCTGTTCGTGCTGATGCGCACCCGGGAATGCTACCGGCTGTTTCCGCGCAGGATCCGGATGGATTCCGGCCTTCTGCAGAGTATTTTCCGCATCGGGCTGCCCGCCGGTCTGCAGTCGGTGATGTATAATATTTCCAACGTCATTATCCAGACGAATATCAATGCGCTGGGGACCGATGCCGTCGCGGCGTGGGCTGCCTACGGCAAGATCGACGGGCTGTTCTGGATGATGATCAACGCGTTCGGGATCTCCATCACCACCTTTGTGGGGCAGAATTTCGGCGCGCATCATTACGGCCGTGTGCAGCGCGGCGTAAAGGTGTGCCTCGGCATGGCGGCCGGGGCAACGGCTGCGCTCAGCCTGATCCTCTGTCTGCTGGGAGGAAGGGTTTATTACATCTTCATTCAGGATCCGGCCGTGATCAGAATCGGAACGGATATTCTGTATTATCTGGTGCCGACCTTTATCACCTATGTCGCCATTGAAATTTTCTGCAGCGCGCTGCGCGGAATGGGCGATGCGCTGATCCCGATGATCATGACCTGCGTCGGGATCTGCGGCTTCCGGCTGATCTGGCTGTTTGCGGTGGTGCCGCAGTATCCGTCCCTTCAGACGATCGTGATGAGTTATCCGATCTCCTGGACGATCACCTCCATTATTTTTGTCATCTATTATTCCCGGCGCAACAAAGCAAAGCAGCTGCTCAGGGAACAGCAGGCTGCCGGACAGACCGGATCGAAACAGGTTCCGTAAAGAAAGGATTGTAAAGAAATATGTCAATTGAACGGGTAAAGGAATATCTTCGCCGGTGGAACGCGCAGGATCGGATTCTCGAGCTGGGCGAATCGAGCGCAACGGTGGAGCTTGCTGCGCAGGCGCTGCACTGCTCGCCGGAACGGATCGCAAAAACGCTTTCCTTTGCGCTGCCGCAGGGGTGCCTGCTGATCGTTGCGGCTGGTGACGCCAAAGTAGACAACACAAAATTCAAGGCGAAATTCGGCTGCAAGGCAAAAATGCTCTCCCCGGCAGAGGTTGAGGAAAAGGTCGGTCACGCGGTGGGCGGTGTCTGTCCGTTCGGCGTCAACGACGGCGTAGCGGTCTGGCTGGACGAATCGCTGCGCCGTTTCGAAACCGTATTTCCCGCCTGCGGCAGCAGCAACAGCGCCATCGAGCTTTCTCTGGCGGAGCTGGAGGAGTTTTCGGCGGCGCAGGGTTGGGCCGATCTTTGCAAAGGCTGGCAGCCGGATCCGCAGAACGGATAAGGAGTTTGTCTCCGGTTCCGGATGCCGGACGGTACAGAAAGCAGAAAATAAAACGGTATTTTTCAGGGGAATGATTCTATGGGCCGACCGGTCAACAGAAATCTGCGGCAAGCGGTACAGTTCGTGCTGTTTTCCTGCATGGCAGGCGTGATCCAGACGCTGTGTTATACGCTGCTCAGCAAGGTGTTTCATTGGGAGTATTGGCCGGCTTATCTGACCGCGCTGATTCTTTCCGTTCTTTACAATTTTACGGTCAACCGCCGCTTTACGTTCCGTTCGGCGGCAAACGTTCCCGCCGCAATGGCAAAGGTGTTCGGATATTACTGCGTTTTTACGCCGCTTTCCACCTGGTGGGGCGACGCGCTGACGGCGGCCGGCTGGAACGATTTTGTGGTGCTGTTCGGCACCATGGTGATCAATCTGGTCACGGAATTTTTGTTCTGCCGGTTTGTAGTGTACCGCAATTCCATTGATACAAACGAGGTGGCCAGAAAGAAACGCGAACAGAACAACGGATAAGCCGCTGCGGTGCCGCAATACCGGCGCCGCCGAAGCTGTTTCTGAAACTGCTGATTATCCGGCCGACGGCCGGTTTTGAAAGGATGGATCCGTTTATGGCAAAAGAAGAAAAAGTAAAGATTCTGTTTCAGGGCGATTCCATTACCGATGCCGGGCGCAGCCGCGATTCCGACGAATACCGGGGCAGCGGCTATCCGACCATGGCAGCCGGGCAGCTGAACCTGCGGGAACCCGGAAAATATACCGTGTTCAACCGCGGTATCAGCGGCAACCGCGTTCCGGATCTGTATGCCCGTTGGAAATGCGACTGCCTGAATCTTCGTCCCGATGTGATCAGCATTCTGATCGGCGTGAATGACGTCTGGCACGAG
>JAQXJH010000112.1 GCA_029008595.1 Bacillota bacterium | reverse complement strand
AGACGCCGCCTGCGCCGAAATCGTTGCAGCGCTTGATCATCTGCGCCACTTCTTTTTTGCGGACCAGCCGCTGGATCTTGCGCTCGGTCGGCGGATTGCCCTTCTGCACCTCGGCGCCGCATGTTTCAATCGACTGTTCGGTATGTGCCTTGGAGGAACCGGTAGCGCCGCCGCAGCCGTCGCGTCCGGTGCGCCCGCCCAGCAGCACGATGATATCGCCCTCGGCCGGAACGCCGCGGACTACGTTCTCCTTGGGAGAAGCCCCGATCACCGCGCCGATCTCCAGACGCTTTGCCATATAGCCGTTGTCATAAAACTCCGTGACCTGACCCGTTGCAAGGCCGATCTGGTTTCCGTAGGAGCTGTAGCCGTGAGCTGCCCCGCGCGTAATTTTGCGGCTGGGCAGCTTGCCGGGCAGAGTATCTTCAAACGGGGTCAGCGGATCGCCGGAGCCGGTGACGCGCATCGCCTGATAAACGTAGGAACGGCCCGAAAGCGGATCGCGGATCGCGCCGCCGAGGCAGGTAGCCGCGCCGCCGAACGGCTCGATCTCCGTCGGGTGGTTATGCGTCTCATTTTTGAACTGTACCAGCCACTGCTCGGTTTTGCCGTCGATCACAACGGGAACCTGGATCGAGCAGGCGTTGATCTCGTCGCTGATATCAAGGTCGGGGATCATGCCGCGCTTTTTCAGCAGCTTCATTCCCATAACGGCCATATCCATCAGGCAGACGGGCCGGTCGGTCTCGCCGTAGACCTCGCCGCGCGCATCGTAATACGCCTGCAGCGCTGCCTCGATCGTGCCGGAAAGCGCGCCCTTTTCAATTTCGATATGATTCAGACGCGTCTGAAAGGTCGTATGACGGCAATGATCCGACCAATAGGTATCGATCACGCGCAGCTCGGTCACAAAGGGATCGCGGTGCTCACCGTCGCGGAAATAATCGCGGCAGAAGCGCAGGTCGTCCAGCGTCATGGCAAAACCCATGGAATCAAAGTACTGTTTCAGTTCGGCTTCGTTCCAGCGGATAAAGCCACTCACAACGGCAACGTCATCCGGCACGCGACTCTGCATTTCCAGCGATTCCGGCTTTTTGGCGGAGGCCGGGCGTGACTCCACCGGGTTGATCATGTAATGCTGCACGCGCTGCAGCTCTTCGTCGCTGATGTCGCCGAACAGGCAGATCACCTTGGCGGTCAGCACCTGTGGGCGTTCTCCCTGCGTCAGCAGCTGAGCGCACTGCGCCGCGGAATCGGCGCGCTGGTCATACTGGCCGGGCAGATATTCCGTCGCAAAGCTTTTGCAGCCGTCCATTTCCGGCAGAACCTCGTCATAGATCCTGTCGGCGTTCGGTTCGGAGAAAATAATCTTTTTGGCCTTGGCCAGTTCTTCGGAATCCAGACCGGAAAGATCGTAGCGGTTGAACAGGCGCAGCCCGGTAATACTGCGCAGGCCCAGGTTTTCCTGCAGATCGGCGAGCATCTGCTGCGCTTCAATATCGAAGCCGGGGCGCTTTTCCACAAAAATGCGGGTCACTTGATTCGTCATTTCCTTTGACTTCCCTTCAGCGGCATATTCGCGGCGGCAAGCGAATCTGCAGTAAAGCAGGATTTCAGGCGGCCGTCCGTAAAGATAGTTTTATTTTATCATAAACGGCGGGGAACGAAAAGAGCTTTTCGGAGAAAAAAACGGAAAACGGAAGAAAGAGCAACTTGACACATTTTTTTGCTCCTGACGCGGGGAAACTTGTGATGTCTCAGCGGGGACTTGACAAGCGGGGAAAAAGCGAGTATTCTGGATTTGAAACCGGTTCCGAACAGGCTTCCCGTTTTGCCGGGGCTGCCGTTCGAAGGGTTGGTTCATGATTTTTTGCCTGAAAGGAGCGTTTTTGATGTCGGTGATTTTTGAGGTGGCTTTTTCCTGAAAACCGCATAATACACGGCAGAGAAGGGCGAAACGAGCGCCTTTGTTTGCTGTGTCCCAAACGACCTTTCGTGAATACTGTTTTTGAACAGGGCACGGCGGCGTGCCCTTTTTTGCTGCCTTTTGGCGGCAAAAAGGCGCCGGATGTGAATGATCCCGCAGAAACAGCTCTTTGCCGGGGCTCGTTTCTGCGGGATTTTTGCGTCTGTTTTCAGGAAAAGCCGGGAAAGGAGCGGATCGCAATGAAAAAGATGAAAAACGGAAAAATCAGAAAATCAATGATTGTCTGGAGGCAGAAAATTGAATTTATTGAATTACGGATGGGATCCGGCCATGATGCCGGACAACGCAGTCGGGATCCCCGCGCGGATCACCGCTGTTTCGCGCGATTTGTTTGAATTTGTCTGTGAACAGGGGAGCGGACTTGCCCGGCTGAAAACGGCGGAATATACCGTAGGCGGCGAAACGTTCCCGACAACGGGGGACTTTGTCCTGCTGGACCGGCAGCCTGCCGGCGAAAGCCGCATTCTGAAAACGCTGCCGCGAAAAACTTATTTTTCCCGGCTGGATCCGTCCTCTTCCGGTCATGGGGAACAGGCGGTCGCGGCGAATTTTGATACGGTTTTTATCATGCAGTCGCTGAACAGCAACTTTAATCTGCACCGGCTGGAACGGTATCTGACGCTGGCGTGGCAGTCGGGCGCCGTTCCGGTGGTGGTGCTTACCAAGGCAGATCTTGTGAAGGACGATACGGAGCAGCTGCGTGCAGCGGAAAAAATCGCGGTCGGCGCGGAGGTGCTTGCCGTCAGCTCCAGAACCGGGCAGGGGATGAGCAGTCTGGAAAAATACCTGCAGCCGCGCAGGACAGTGGTTTTCCTCGGCTCGTCCGGTGTGGGAAAGTCCAGTCTTGTCAATGCGCTTGCCGGCGAGGCGGTCATGAACACCGGCGAGATCCGCGAAGAGGACGGCCGCGGCCGGCATACAACGACGCATCGCCAGCTGCTGATGATGCCGTCCGGCGTGATGGTGATCGACACGCCCGGCATGCGGGAGCTTGGCATGTGGGATGTGACGGAAGGAATCGGCCGCAGCTTTGCCGATGTGGAACAGTATTTCGGCCGGTGCCGTTTTTCCGACTGCCGCCACCAGAGCGAACCGGGCTGTGCTGTGCGGGCTGCCATCGAACGCGGCGAGCTGTCGGAGGAACGGTGGGAAAGCTATTGCAGGCTCAAGAATGAAGCCAGATATTCCGACGACAAAGCCGGATATCTGCGCGAAAAGCAGCAGTGGCACAAAAATATTGCGCAGATCAACCGCAGCCGCCGCAAAAACGGAAAACAGGAAAAATGGTGACCAAACGGAGAGGAGAACAGGCCATGGAACTCAATTTACGCCCGGAACGGCCGGAAGAGCAGCATGAGGTCGAGCTGCTGATCAGAGAAGCCTTCTGGGGTTATTTTCGCCCGGTCTGCGACGAGCATTATCTGGCGCATCTGCTGCGGGAAAGCCCGGCGTTTGTGCCGGAGCTGGATGTTGTAGCCGAACAGAACGGAAGGCTCGTCGGGAATGTACTGTATTCCCGTGCATCGATCACAGACCGGAACGGAAGAAAGCACGGTGTTCTGACCTTTGGGCCGCTTTCTGTTCTGCCGGAATATTGGAACTGCGGCGTCGGTTCGGCGCTGATGCGTCACACCATTCAGCGGGCAAAGCAGCTCGGCTATCCGGCAATCGTTCTGCACGGCCACCCGGATTATTATCCGCGGTTCGGATTTCAGAGCGCAAAGCTCTTCGGGATCACAAACGGAGAAGGAGAAAGCTACGATGCGCTGATGGCGATGGAGCTTTTTCCCGGCGCTCTGAACGGTGTTGCCGGGCGCTTTGAAGAGGATCCTGTTTTTTGCGTTTCCGCCGAAGAAGCCGCCGCATATGATGCAGAAAATTTTCCGCACAAAGAGCCGGCTGCCATGCTGCCGGTCGGGCTTCTGCTGGAAAAATTGCCGGAAAAAGCGCAGCAGGCGTTCCGCAGCCGGAATATCACGCTGCTCAACGATCTGAACCGATTCAGCGGCCGGGAACTGCTCTGCTGGGAAGGCATGGATGCCTCCTTGCTGCCGGTGGTCAATATGGTGCTGCGTGAGAATCATCTGGCGCCGAAGCTGCTGCCCGGCTGCGAAATCCTGGAGCGGGCAAAGTGCGGCGCCTGCCTCTGAAGCGGATCAAAAACCGGGCAGACAGAAAAAACGGAAGGAGTGAAGCGGAATGGAGCCGCAAACGGAAGCTCTGGAACTGAAGCAATGGTTGGAAGAAACACGGGACGAACCGCTGGAAGCGATGTCAGCCTTTTTTGACAGACGGATCGAAGACTACGAGGAGCATATGTCACCGTGGAAAAAACACTATCAATGGATGGCCGGTCTGATCCCGCCGTCCGCCCGGACGCTGCTCGATATCGGATGTGGAACCGGGCTGGAGCTGGACGAAATTTTCAGCAGAATGCCCGGACTGCAGGTTACCGGGATCGATCTGTCGGCCGAAATGCTCGCGGTATTGAAGCAAAAGCATTCCGGCAAACCGCTGACGCTGATCCGGGACGACTATTTCCGGTACGATTTCGGCGAAAACCGGTTCGATGCCGCCGTTTCCTTTGAAACGCTCCACCATTTTGCGGCGGAGAAAAAGGAGGAGGTCTTCCGGAAGATCTGCCGTTCGCTGGTGCCCGGCGGCGTTTATCTGGAATGCGATTACATCGCCGTTTCGCAGCAGATCGAAGACCTGCTCTTTGCGGAATGTGAACGCAGGCGCCGCCGCGATGGGATCGCTCCCGGCGTTTTTGTCCATTTCGATACGCCGCTGACGCTGGAGCACGAAATACAGGCGATCAGGCGTGCAGGGTTCCGGTCGGTCGAACCGCTTGGGTTTCTGCCGGGTGACGGCCACACGGTCATGATCCGGGCGGTCAGATAAAACAGAGTCCCGGAGACATACAAAAAGGACAGGCGGTAAAAATCGTCTGTCCTTTGCTTTTGTCAGAATTCCGTTTGGTGAAAGTGTGGTCACCGTTCCGCAGAGCTTTATCACAAACACTTCAGCGTTCACTGCAGTGATTTTCCTGATCCACAAAAATAAACTCGTCCAGGTCGCCCTGTGGAACCGGCGCCTGTTTTTCATCCTTATGCTTGGAGGAATCCTTGACGTCGGCGGAGAAAATGTCAGAAAACATCGTTGTCGCGCTCCTTTCTTTCAGAATGCATTCTTCATTCTATGCAAAAGAAGCGGCGAAATTGTGAGAAAATTAAAAATAAATTAAAAATATTTTCAGCGGAACCGCGGATCCTCTTCTTCGGCAAAGGGATCTGCCTCCTGGTTGGGATCCTGCGCCTCGCCGTCCGGGATCAGATCGTCGTCGTCAAAAATGCGGTAAACGCCGAGGGCAGCCAGAGGATTATAGTTTTCCGTCCACCAATCAGGCGGCAAAGAATTTTCTTTCATACGGATGCCTCCTTCCGGGGAGACTCCCCGGTGATAGCATTCCGCACGGGAAGGGGATTATGCAGGCGGCGGTCGGGACGGCAGCCGATCCAAAAAACGGAGCAGCGTTTCCGCTACTCCGCTCTGAAATAATAATATTTATCTTTGGCCGCCTGATAAAAAAGCAGCGGCACATCGCCTTTTTGCACCTGCATCGCCAGCATCCCGTCTACCGATTGATCCACAGCGACAAACGGCAGCGTTTCCGGCAGAGAGGAAACCCATTCGATCGTTTCGCTGCCGCTGTCATCCACGGCATCAAAATAGCGGGTGGAAAACTGAACGTCGGCCCTGCCGGAAGCGTTCAGCAGCGTAACGGAAAACTGCAGAACCAGATATTCCATCCCGTTTTCCGGTTCAGGCAGGTTTTCAATCTTCTCCGAAAGGCAATCGAAGGCCTCCTGCCCGCGCAGAACCTGCTGCAGCGCCCAGATGCTCCGGCAGTGGAAATAGGAACCGTCCATATCCTTTTCGAGGCTTTCGATCGTGCATTTTCCGCCGGTGCTGACCGGGTTCTCCCGGCTGCCGGGCTGGGTCACGGAGCCGGGCGGAAGAAGAATGCGGCCGTCGTGCATCAGAAAGCCCAGCAGCACGCTGCCGAGAAGAACGGCTGCGCCGAAGACGACCGACCAGGCAAACCATCTGGTTTCGCTGCTGCGGACCGGCTGCGGCAGATAGGTTTCCGAAGGAGAATATGCGGAAAACGGGCGGGTATTGTTTTCAATACGGTTCATGTTCATCTTTCCTTATCTATGTGAAAAAGGCGTGATTGCCTGTGGATCGGTTCCATGTGCCGGTGCGGAAGATTATTCCGTGCCGGCAGGGCGTCGAAGGGCGATTCCTCCGTCCTGCTCCAGATACAGTTCGCTTTTTTGTTTCTCCAGCTGCAAAAGCGCATGCGCGGAGGCTTTGAACGTGGTAACAGAGACGCAGACAGCTCCGCACTGTTCTGCATCGCTGCGGAATTGTGCCGAAGCATTCCGCGCGTTTGCAGAATAAACCAAAAGCCCGTGCACTTCGCGTCCGGCAAGGTCATAGGAACGCAGAAACCCGGTCAGAGCGGGAGCGGGGGCACCGGCCCACACCGGCCCGGCCAGAATAATGCGGTCAAATTCGGAGATATCCAGATCGACCGGACGGAGCTGGGCGCCAAGCCCTCTGCGGGCGCGCAGAGCGCCGAACAGGTAAGCGCCCGGCAAGGAATAGTCGTGCGTCTGCCGGAGCTTCAGCTGCTCTGCGTCAACGGTTTTCATCAGGAAGCGAACCAGCTTTTCTGTTTTTCCGGTCAGGGAATAATATACGATCAGCGTTTTCATCCGGCAGAGTCCTTTCAAAACAGGAGAACAAAAATCGGAGTCATATTTATTATACAGCATTTTGCGCATTTTTGCAGTATGTTATCAAATTTTTTGCAAACAGGTTTTTCCATGCGGCATATTTTATAACAGGAGACTTATTTTTTCGGCAAATTGTTCGTCGGAGTGGCAAAGCCTGCGGGATTATGCTAAGATATCAGAAGGCTTGCTGCAAACAATCTGATTTTTCCCGAAAGGAAGGACTTTATGTTGATTCTGATTCTGATGGCTGTCGGTGTTCTGATCGGCCTGAAATGGTTTCCCGAGCGGTATGCAAAGGTCAACAGCCGGCTGCAGCTGGTATGCACGGGATTTTTGATTTTCTGTATGGGTGTTTCGCTTGGAAGAAAAGAAAACTTTCTGCAGGATCTTCTTGCGCTGGGATGGCAGAGCTTTGTTTTTGCCTTTATTCCGATCGTTCTTTCCGTTCTGGCGGTCTATGCGCTCAGCCGGATCTTTCTGGAAAAAAAGAAGCAATAACAGGTGCGTCCGGTTACAAAGCAAGTGATGGAAGAGGGTCATGAAATATGATGGTATTGATCGCAGTTCTTTGCCTGACGCTGGGCATTGTGTTCGGCGCGCTGGGCTTTGCCGACGGTGCCGCTGTTTTTTTGACGGAGCATTCCGATCTGGTGCTCTGCCTGCTGATGTTTTCCGTGGGGATCAGCGTCGGGCTGAACCGGTCGGTCTTTCGCAGTCTCCGTTCGTATCATATTCGCATTCTGATCATTCCGGCCGGGATCATTCTTGCCTCGGTTGCCGGCGGAGCGATCGCCGGGGCTTTGCTGGGCATTCCGCCGGCAGGGGGCATGGCCGTTGCCGCCGGGCTGGGATGGTACAGCCTTTCCGGCGTTCTGGTCGGGGAGCTTTTTACGCCGCAGCTTGGCACCATCGCGTTTTTGAGCAATCTGATGCGCGAGATACTCACCTTCTGCCTGGTGCCGTTTGTGGCGAAGCATTTCAACGGCTATACCGCCATCGCACCGGCAGCCGCAACGAGCGAGGACACCACTCTGGCGATCCTGATGAAATATACCAATGAAGAGGTGGTGGTCATGGCGGTTTTCAACGGAGTTCTCTGCTCTGCGGTGGTTCCTGTGCTGATCCGCTTTTTTGCCAGTCTGTAAGGTCATTTTGCCGGCGCCGCTCACGCTGTCAGCCGATGCGTTGTGCAGGGAAGAAAATGATATGGAATATATTTCCACGAAAAGAGAATATCAGAAATAATCAGGGTAAATCAAGAAATGATTTACGGTTGTCGGATATGCTTGTCTGAATCTTAACAAAAAAATAGAGTTTTTTCATAATTTGCTCGGTGGAAAACTGTTTTGGATGTCAATTTTGTCTCTTGTATTTCGGTTTCTGCGGAGATATAATATTGAAATATAAAGCGCAATATTTGGAATTTGATTTCACGGGAAAAAAGAACGAATTCTGTAATTTCCTTGTGCCGAAAGGAGCGGCTGCAGAGATGGAAGATATGATCAAGCGGATCGTGGAAATGGACCGGCAGGCGCGGCAGATGACGGAGCAGGCGCAAAACGCCAAGCTGAATTCCGCAGCTGCGATCGAAAAGAAAAAGCAAAAGCTGCGCGACGAATATCTGGCGCAGGCGCGCGTGCTGGTGGAGCAGAATAACGAAGCGGAACAAAAGGCTGCCGACCTTGACTGGGAACGGATCCAGCAGAGATACAGCCGCCGTGCGCAAAAGCTGGATGAACAGTTTGCCGCCAACCGCGAACAATGGGTCACCCAGCTGTTCAATCGTACGATCGGCTGAAATGCTTTTCCGGTGGAAAAGGGGATGATTTTCTGCAATGATGTCTGCCATGTCGTCCAATGTGATCCTTGCCAAGGCGCGCGCCATGTACGGCCGCCGGCTGACCGATCCGGACTATGCGGCGCTGCTCAAATGCCGCAGCGTTGGGGAGGCCGCCGGGTATCTGAAAAAGAACACGCGTTATGCTTCGGAGCTGACTGCGGTGAACGAGCTTTCGGTTCACCGCGGTTATCTGGAAGCGCTGCTGCACAAAAGAGTATTTGATGATTATGCGGCGCTGTGCCGGTACGAGCTTTCGGTCGGGGAACAGTTTTCCTCCTATATCATAGAAAAAGGCGAGATCGAACAGATTCTGCACAGCCTGCGCCTTCTCTGTGCCGAGCGAAACCGCGAATATCTGCTGACGCTGCCGAGCTTTTTCGGTACGCACCTGTGTTTTGATACGCAGAAGGTGGCGCAGGCAAATAATTTTGACGAGTTCCTCAAGGCGATGACAGGAACGCCCTATCAGAAGCTTTTGAAGCCGTTTCGTCCGGAGGAGGGGCAGTATCCCGATTTCGCTGCCATTGAACACGCGCTGTACAGCCGGCTTTACCGGAATGTTTTTGAGGTGATCGACAAGCATGCGCCGCGGGCCGCGCGGCAGGATCTGCACGAGCTGTTCGGCGGTCTGATCGATGTGCTGAACATTACCAGAATTCTGCGCATGAAGGAATTCTATCATGCCAGCCCGGACTATATCCGTTCGCTGATCCTTCCGTTTTCGTTTCATCTGACGCCGAAACGCCTGACGCAGATGCTGCAGGCCGAAACGACGGATGCGGTTCTGCAGCAGCTTGCCGGAACCGTATATGCCAAAGGATTGGCGGCGCAGCAGGATCAGAATATTTCGCTGGAGCATGCGCTGCAACAGCTCCGCTATGCCCGCTGTGCGCATCAGGTGCATTTTTCGGTGCATCCTTCGGTCGTGATGGTAGCGTATCTTTCTCTGTGTGAGATGGAGCTTGCCAACCTGACGACGATCATCGAAGGGATCCGGTACGGGTTGGAACCGGCCAGGATCCGGAAAATGCTGGTTCAGTAAATGGATGCCCAAGTTCGCCCGGGCAGAAAGGAATGATACTCAATGTCCGTTGTCAAAGTGTGTGCCGTGAGCATGATCGGCAAAATGACGGTTCTCGATCAGGTGGTATCCGTCTGCGAGGCGCTGGCCGATTTTCATCCCGACAACGCGCTGTCTTTTTTTTCTGACACAAAGGGCTTTGTCACGCTCAACGAACCGAACCCGTACGCTCCGGCGCTGCAGCGCCTGCGGGAGGCAGTTTCGCTGGCGGGGAAAACGCTTTCCGGCAGCGCGGTCCGTCAGCTGCCGGAGGATGCCGATCTGATGGAGTACGCAAACCGCTACGCCAATGCCATGATGGATTTCCGGAGCAGGCAGCAGGCGCTCCTGCAGGAAAAGGAGGCCATCGCGCGGTCGGTGGAAGAGCTGGATCATTTTGTCGGCCTGAACGTGGATATCAATGAAATGCTTCAGTGCAGATATATCAAAGTGCGCTTCGGCCGTCTCCCGCGGGAGAGTCTGGAAAAGATGAAGGCGTACAATGACAATCCCTATGTGCTGTTCTTTCCCGCAACCTCCACGCAGGAATTTTCCTGGGGCGTTTACTTTGCTCCGCTGGAAAATGTGGCGGAGGTCGACCGGATCTTTTCCAGTCTGTATTTTGAACGGATCCGGCTGCCGGCCTCGGTGGAAACGCCGGAACACGCCATTGAAGAGCTGAAGGTACAGCAGGCCGAAGCCGAAGCAAAGCTGGCTGCGCTGAACGATGAGATCGAAGCGTATTTCACGGCGGAATACCAGAATTCGCTCTGTGCGGAAAAGGAGCTGGAACGCCTTTCGCTGATCGCCGAAACAAAAAAGTACGCTGCGCAGTACGGCGACAACTTTGTTCTGACCGGCTGGGTGCCCGAAAGCGAAACCAAAGAGTTTTTCGCGCAGCTCGATGCGATCCCCAGCGTGGAGTACACCACCGAAAAGGCCGAAGGCCTGCTGCGGAATTCGCCCCCGGTCAAGCTGAAAAATCCGAAGCTGTTCAAACCGTTTGAATTTTTTGTCAATCTGTACGGTCTGCCAAGCTATAACGAGGTCGATCCCACGCCGCTGGTCGCTCTTACGTATACGGTGCTGTTCGGCATCATGTTCGGTGATGTGGGGCAGGGACTGGTTCTTTCGCTGGTTGGCTGGCTGATGTGGCGGCTGAAAAAAATGCAGCTTGGCCGCATTCTGATCCCATGCGGGATCTCTGCGGCGGTGTTCGGTCTGGTCTTCGGTTCGGTGTTCGGCTTTGAGCATGTGCTCGACCCGATGTACCGCGCGCTCGGTTTTGCGGAAAAACCGGTCGAGGTAACGGCTTCCGGTACGATGAACACCATTATTTTCAGCGCGGTGGGCATCGGCTGCGCGCTGGTGATCACGGCGATGCTGATCAATATCTATTCCTGTGTCAAACAGAAGAATATCGGGTCGGCGCTGTTCGGTGCAAACGGCGCGGCCGGTCTGGTATTTTACGGCTCGGTGGTTCTGTTTGCGGTACAGATGCTGATGGGTCTTTCCCTGGTGCCCGGCACAGTGCTGGTCGTGCTGCTCTGCGTGTCGCTGCTGCTGCTTTTCCTCAGCGAACCGCTGGTCAGACTCGTCAACCGTGAGCCGGACTGGATGCCCGAAAAGCCGGTCGAATTCCTGATGCAGAGTTTTTTTGAACTGTTTGAAACGGTGCTCAGCTATGTGACGAATACCATGTCCTTCCTGCGTGTCGGGGCATTCGTTCTCGTTCACGCCGGGATGATGATGGTGGTGTTCACGCTGGCGGAGATGTCCTCCGGCGTCGGTTATCTGCTGGTCGTCGTTATCGGCAACATCGTCGTGATGGGAATGGAGGGCCTGCTGGTCGGCATTCAGGTGCTGCGGCTCGAGTTCTACGAAATTTTCAGCCGGTTTTTCAAAGGCGACGGCCGTCCGTTCCGCGCTGCGCGCGAGGCGGCTGTCTTGCCGGAAAATAAATAAGAAGAAACAAATAATATTGGAGGTATTTCGATGATTTACGTACTGCTGCTCATCCCGGTCGCTTTGCTGGTCGCTTCGGTTATTTATGCTATCCGCATGGTTCAGAACGGAAAAAGCCCGCGCAAGGCCGCCACGATGCAGATTCTGAGCTTTCTGGCTGTCTGTGTGATCTCCTTTGCGCTGCCGTTCGCCGCGCAGGCTGCCGAAACGGACAATACCGCTGTTTCAACCTCCGAGACCGCGCAGACGGCCGGAGATAATTCCAAGGGTCTCGGTCTGCTGGCCGCCGCGCTGGTTACCGGTCTGGCCGGCATCGGCGGCGGAATCGCCGTTGCGGCTGCAGCTCCTGCGGCCATCGGCGCAACCTCCGAGGATCCGAAAGCATTCGGTAAATCCCTGATCTTCGTCGCGCTGGGCGAAGGAATTGCCATTTACGGCCTGCTGATCTCCATCATGATCCTGAACAAGGTCTGACCGGCCGCGCATTCTGCCGGTGCGTTTCCGGCAGGTATTTTTGTGAAGTGACGGTGAAGAGGCAATGCGTTACTACCTGATCAGTGATAATGTGGATACGATCGTCGGCATGCGTCTGGCCGGGATCGACGGCGTGCTGGTTCATGAAACGGACGAGGTGCGCCGCGCGCTTCGGGAGGCGATCGATCTGGACGACGTCGCCGTGATCCTGATGACGGAACGGCTGGTCAAGCTCTGCCCGGAAACGGTCTATGACCTCAAGCTGCACCGGCGCCGTCCGCTGATCGTGGAGATCCCCGACCGCCACGGCAACGGCCGCGCAAAGGATTCCATCACGCGGTATGTGCGAGAGGCGATCGGCGTCAAGGTATAATGCAGACGCTGCCGGCAGCGGCTCCGGAAGCGATCGGAAAGGGATGATCCGATGAACAACGAAAATGAAAAGGTCGGCAAGTTTTTGCAGGCCATCAATGACTATGCCGAGGAACAGAGGAAAAAGATCCTCGACGAGGTGCGCCAGTATTACAGCGCGGAAATCGAGCGCGCCGAAAAGGAAGCGCTCAGCGACGCGCAGCAGCTGGTGGAGCGGGAAAAGGCGCAGAACCGCAACAGGATCCGTCATGAAATTTCCCGCAGGGAGATGGAAGCTAAAAAGCAGTTGATCTCTCACCGGGCCAATCTGGTGGACGGCGTTTTTCACGATGTTGCGCGCAGGCTGCAGGAGTATACCCGAACGCCCGAATACGAAAAATTTCTGAAAACGATTGCAGAGGAGCTGTCCAACGTGCTTTCCGACGTCAGCTCCGAGCTGTATATCCGCCGGGAGGACGAAGCGTATATTCCGCTCATCCGGGAGGTGTTCGGCGACTGCGAGATCAGATTTTCGGACGAGATCCGTCTGGGAGGGATCCTCGGCGTCAGCCGGTACCGCGGGATCGTGGCGGACGAAACGCTTGATTCCAGGCTGGAAGCGCAGCGCACATGGTTTGCTGCCAATTCGGGGCTGACTATCAATTGATGCCGGGGCAAAGCGGCGGAAAAATGCGGCTGCGGAACGGCATTGCCCAAAAAGCGGAAAGGCTTGGTCGTGTTTATGGAAAATAAAGATATGATTTTCGGCGTCAACGGCCCGGTCGTCACCGTGCGCGACACAAAATCCTTCTCCATGATGGAGATGGTCTATGTCGGAAAAGCGCGGCTGATCGGCGAGGTGATCGGAATTACCGATCAGGTGACGACGATTCAGGTGTATGAGGAAACCACCGGTCTGCGGCCCGGCGAACCGGTGGAGGGCAGCGGGAGCCAGATGACGGTCACGCTCGGCCCCGGGATCCTCAGCAATATTTTTGACGGCATCGAACGCCCGCTGAAGACGATCGAATCGCAGAGCGGCGCATTTATCGGCCGCGGGATGGCAATCGCGCCGCTGGACGAAGAAAAGAAGTGGAGCGTAACGCTCTGCGTCAGGCAGGGCGAGAGGCTCAGCGGCGGAATGATCTATGCGGAATGCCCCGAAACCCCGCTGATCCGCCACAAGCTGCTTGTTCCGCCCGGTGTGAGCGGAACAGTAACGGACGTTCGGCCCGACGGCGAATATGCGCTCAACGATACTGTCGCAGTGCTCACCGATGAAAAAGGCAGGGAGCATCCGCTGACGCTCTGCCAGAAATGGCCCATCCGTGTTCCACGCCCGGTCGGGCAGCGGCGGCAGGCGACGGTTCCCCTGGTCACCGGCCAGCGCGTGATCGACACCTTCTTCCCGATTTCCAAGGGCGGAACGGCGGCGATCCCGGGCGGCTTCGGCACAGGAAAAACCATGACGCAGCACCAGCTTGCCAAATGGTGCGACGCCGATATCATCGTCTACGTCGGCTGCGGGGAACGCGGCAACGACATGTCTCAGGTTCTGGAGGAGTTTTCCGGTCTGATCGACCCGAAATCCGGGCGGCCGCTGACCGACAGAACGGTGCTGATCGCCAACACCTCCAATATGCCGGTCGCCGCGCGCGAAGCATCGATCTATACCGGTATCACACTGGCGGAATATTACCGCGACATGGGGTATCATGTTGCGATCATGGCGGATTCCACCTCGCGCTGGGCAGAGGCCCTGCGTGAAATTTCCGGCCGTCTGGAGGAAATGCCCGCCGAAGAGGGTTTTCCGGCCTATCTTCCGTCGCGTCTTTCGGAATTTTATGAGCGGGCGGGAATGGTGCAGACGCTGGCCGGTTCCGAAGGCTCCGTGACCATCATTGGCGCCGTTTCGCCGCAGGGTTCCGATTTTTCCGAGCCTGTCACACAGAATACCAAGCGCTTTACCCGCTGCTTCTGGGCGCTGGACAAAGCGCTGGCCTATGCACGCCATTACCCGGCCATCAACTGGATGACCAGCTACAGCGAATATTTCACCGACCTTGATCCATGGTATGAAGAACATCTCGGCCGCGAATTCATCAAATCCCGGAAAAAGCTCAGCAGGATCCTGCAGGAAGAGAATAAGCTGATGGAGATCGTCAAGCTGATCGGGGCCGACGTTCTGCCGGACGATCAGAAGCTCGTCATCGAGATCGCGCGGGTCATCCGCGTCGGGTTCCTGCAGCAGAATGCCTTCCATGCCGAAGATACCTACGTTCCGCTGGAAAAGCAGAAAAAAATGATGGAGATCATTCTCTATCTTTATGACGGATGCCGCCGGGTGGTTGCCGCGTCGATCCCGCTTTCGGCCCTGACCTCCCGCGGACTGTTCGAAAAGCTGGTCAAAATCAAATATGATATTCCGAACAACCGGCCGGAGCTGTTTGAGGATTATAAAAAGGAAATCGATAAGGTGGTTGCGGAACTGCTCAGCGCCGGCGGAGCGCCCGTCTGACCCGGCGAATCGAACCGGAAAGGAATGATCCGAAGAATGATTCTTGATTATATTGGCGTCAACGAGATCAGCGGCTCGCTGATCGTGCTGGATGACGTGGAAAACGCTTCGTATGAAGAGGTTGTGGATATCCGGCTGGACGACGGATCCTGCCGCACAGGGCGGATCGTGCAGCTGGACGGCAGGCGCGCGGTGGTACAGGTGTTCGAAGGAACGCGCGGCATCTCGCTGGAAAACACGCGGACCCGTCTGCGCGGCCGTCCCATGGAGATCCCGCTTTCTCCGGAAATTCTCGGCCGTGTGTTTGACGGCGCCGGCCGGCCGATCGACGGGCTGGGCGATATTTTTCCGGATGAATTCCGCAACATCAACGGGGCTGCGATCAACCCCGTTTCGCGGGTCTACCCCAAAAACTACATCAGCACCGGCATCTCGAGCATCGATGTGCTGATGACGCTGATCCGCGGGCAGAAGCTGCCGATCTTTTCCGGATCCGGCATGAAGCACAACGAGCTTGCCGTGCAGATCGTGCGGCAGGCCAGAATCGCCGAAGACGAGGGCGCAGAATTTGCGGTCGTTTTCGCCGCAATGGGCGTTAAAAACGACGTTGCCGATTACTTCCGCCGTTCCTTTGATGAATCCGGTGTTCTGCAGAAGGTGACCATGTTCCTGAACCTTTCCAACGACCCGATCATTGAGCGCACTCTGACGCCGCGCTGTGCGCTGACCGCGGCCGAATACCTCGCCTTTGAGCTTGGCATGCATATTCTGGTCATCATGACCGATATGACGTCTTATGCGGAGGCTCTGCGGGAATTCTCGTCCTCCAAGGGTGAGATCCCCGGCCGGAAGGGCTATCCGGGGTATCTCTATTCCGATCTGGCCTCGCTGTATGAGCGTGCCGGTATGATCAAAGGCAGCAAAGGCTCCGTAACGCAGATCCCGATCCTGACGATGCCGAACGACGATATCACGCATCCTGTTCCCGATCTGACGGGATATATCACCGAAGGACAGATCGTGCTCGATCGTGGGCTGGACAGTTCCGGCGTTTATCCGCCGGTTTCGGTTCTGCCGTCGCTTTCCCGCCTGATGAAGGACGGCATCGGCGAAGGCTATACCCGTTCCGATCATGCCGCGCTGGCAAACCAGCTGTTCGCATCGTACGCAAAGGTGCAGGACGCCCGTTCGCTGGCTTCGGTGATCGGTGAGGAAGAGCTTTCCCCGATCGATCAGAAATATCTGGAATTCGGCCGTCTGTTTGAAAGCCGCTTTTTGACGCAGCGTGTCAACGAAGCACGCACGATCGACGAAAGCCTCGACCTTGGCTGGCAGCTGCTTTCCACACTGCCGCGCAGTGAACTGGACCGTGTGGACGATGCGCTGCTCAATGAGCATTACCGTCCGGCAGAGGAAAAGAAAACCGATTCTTCCGCGCAGCTGCTGGAAACGGAGCAGCTGGTTCAGGAAGCACAGCCCGGGCCGGTTTCTGCGGTGCCGGAAACGTAACAACCCGGAATCTGTCTGATTGTGATCCGGAGAAGGGAGGGAGAACCGATGGCTGCACAGACGGTGCCGACCAAAGGAAATCTGATCGCAACCAAAAAATCGCTGGAACTGGCGCGCGTCGGCTACGAACTGCTCGACCGCAAGCGCAATATCCTGATCCGGGAAATGATGCTGCTGATCGGCCGCGCACAGGAGATTCAAAGCCAGATCGACTCCACGTATCACGACGCATACGAAGCGCTTCAGCAGGCGAATATTACGCTCGGTATCTGCGAAGAGCTTGCGCAGACGGTGCCGATCGACAATCATCTTTCGATCTCCTTCCGCAGCGTCATGGGGGTCGAGATCCCGACCGTTACGCTGGAGGAAACGGAAGAAGGGATCCCGTTCGGGCTTTCTTCTTCCAATGCCGCGCTGGACGAAGCATATCTCAAATTCGGTCAGGTAAAACGGCTGACGGCGTCGCTGGCGAGCGTGGAAAACAGCGTCTACCGTCTCGCAGACGCCATCAAAAAAACGCAGAAGCGTGCCAACGCTCTGCGCAATATCATTATTCCGCGTTTTGAGGAAACGGTCAAGACCATTACGGACGCTCTGGATGAAAAAGACCGCGAGGAATTCTCCCGCATGAAGATCATCAAAAAGCAAAAAGACAGAGCAAAGGCGTGAGAAAAAAGGGGAAGCGCGATGGAACGCTGTCAGCAAATTGAACGGAGCATCAGCAAAAAGTTCCGCAGAACGATCTGGAACCGGTTTGTCGGCGGGCTGAAGGATTACAGCATGATCCAGCCCGGAGATAAGATCGCCGTCTGCATTTCCGGCGGGAAGGATTCCATGCTGCTGGCAAAATGCATGCAGATGCTGCAGCGCTATTCCGACGTGCCGTTTGAACTGGTTTTTCTGGCGATGGATCCGGGCTACCGCGAGGAAAACGCGCGGCAGGTGGCCGAAAATGCCGCGATTCTCGGTTTGCCGCTGACGTCGTTTTCCGCCCGCATTTTTGAGGTGATCGGCGGATCGGAAAAATCGCCGTGCTATCTCTGTGCGCGGATGCGGCGCGGCTGTCTGTATAAACATGCGAAGGAGCTTGGATGCAATAAAATTGCGCTCGGCCATCATTTTGACGATGTGATCGAAACAACGCTCATGAGTATGCTTTACGGCGCCGAAATGCGCACCATGATGCCAAAGCTGCACAGCGCACACTATGAAGGAATGCAGCTGATCCGTCCGCTGTACCTGGTGCGGGAAGCGGATATTATCGCCTGGGCGCGCTATAACGATCTGTCGTTCATCCGGTGCGCCTGCCGTGTTTCCGAGCGGAACGAAGCCGCCGGAAGCGATGGCTCCAAGCGGCAGACGGTCAAAAAGCTGATCGCGCAGCTGGAACGGGAAAACGATAATGTGGCCAGCAATATTTTTCACAGCGCCGAATGTGTCAATCTGGAAACGGTTCTCGGCTGGCGGGATCCTTCCGGCGAGCACAGCTTTTTGGATGATTACGACCGTTTTTCCGGCCATGCAGAAGATTGAACCTTTCTTTTTCGCTTTGCGGTATCCGGCATTCTTTTCAAAAAAAACAGGGCAGGGAACAGAATGGCGTTCTGTTCTCTGCCCTTAATGTTACATGTATTTATCGATCAGCTGGTCGACAACCGGGACGGGAATGCTCTTCTGGTTCAGAGCCGTTACTGCAAGACCGATAAACAGCAGCTTTTCAAGGATATCAATGGCGCTTACGATAACGTTCACAATTTTGGACACGATCGAAATGCTGAAGCTGCCGTTGAAAATAGCAAAAATATGATCGATGAAGCCGATCACATTCGGTATCAGATAGATCGCCGTGGTGAGAAATGAGAACGCGATCAATACCGCGATCGCCTTGACGGCATTTTTCTTCAGCCATTCGTTTTCTTCGAACAGCAATACGTAACCGGTCAGGAGAATAGGCGCCAGATAACCGCTGAACAGGCATGTCAGATAAATGACAGCGCCCAATAATCCAACGCCGATCCCTAATTTTGTTTTCTGCATCATTACTCTACCCCTTTTTTAAATTTTTGAAGAATTCCCCGCGCTTGCCCGGTGAATCCATCGCATGATACTATATTAGTTTGATGCATCAAACAAGTCAAGAAGTTTTTCACAATTTGTTCATTAATTTGTCTTTTGGCCGGCGGCTTTCGGATCCTGCACGGCTGTTTTCCGGCGGCCCGGTATTTTTTGTTTTCTTTCCGGCAAAACTGTTCTTGACAAAAGAAAAAGCAGGCGGTATCATCAATATATACCCCACGGGGGTGGCGTGTTAAGAAAGGAGCTGCGCATGAAGAAAAGATATCTTGTTTCGGGGATGACGTGTGCTTCCTGCTCGGCGCATGTGGAAAAGGCCGTGACCGCGCTGCCGCAGGTGGAAAAGGCAGAGGTCAGTCTGCTGACCAACAGCGTGACGGTCACGTTTTCCGGAGAGCAGGCGGAGGATGACGCGGTGATTCGTGCCGTGGAGCAGGCGGGCTACGGCGCGTCGCTGCCGGATCAGGCAGCTGCAAAGGGCAGTATCTCTGCAGCAGCAGGCTGCAAAACGGCAGGCCAGTTGTCGTTTCAGATGCGGCTTTGGGTCTCGTTTGCGTGCCTGATCCCCATGATGGTGATATCCATGTACCATATGCTGTTTATGGCAATCGGCCGGCCGACGCCGGCGTTTCTGGATTCCTGGCTGCACGGGCCTGAAAATGCGGTCAACTTTGCGTTTTCGCAGTTTTTGCTGCTGCTGCCGATCCTGCTGGTGAACAGAAATTATTTTTCCGGCGGATTCCGGAGTCTTTGGCACCGTGCGCCGAACATGGACACGCTGATCGCGCTCGGTGCAGCGGCGGCAGCCGGATACGGCGTCTTCGCTATTTTCCGCATCGGCTGGGGTCTGGGGCACAATGATTTTGAAACGGCGTCGCGATACAGCCAGAATCTGTATTTTGAATCGGCCGGAATGATCCTGACGCTGATCACACTCGGCAAATATTGTGAATCGCGTTCCCGTCGGAAGACCGGCGAGGCAATCGAAAAATTGATCGGGCTGGCGCCGAAAACGGCCGTGGTTCTCCGCGGCGGGCGCGAGATCACCGTTCCGGCCGAACAGGTTGCGGTCGGAGATATCGTCGTGGTACGTCCGGGGCAGATCATCCCGGCAGACGGTGTGGTGACGCAGGGAAGCTCGGCGGTCGATGAATCGGCAGTGACCGGGGAAAGCATCCCGGCGGAAAAACACGCGGGCGATTCCGTGACCGGAGCGACCGTCAATAAAACGGGATATCTGCAGTTTCGCGCCGAAAAGGTGGGAGAGGATACGGTTCTTTCCCAGATCATCCATCTGGTGGAGGAAGCGTCGTCCTCCAAAGCGCCGATCGCAAAGCTGGCAGACAAAATCAGCGGCGTGTTTGTGCCGGTCGTCATGACGATCGCGCTGCTCACAGCAGCGGTCTGGCTGCTGCTTGGCAAAGGGGCGGAATTTGCGCTCACAAGCGGAATTTCGGTTCTGGTCATTTCGTGTCCCTGTGCGCTGGGGCTTGCAACGCCGGTCGCCATTATGGTCGGTACAGGAAAGGGAGCCCAGAACGGGATCCTGATCAAATCGGCCGAAGCGCTGGAAACGGCGCATCTGGTCAGAACCGTCGTACTCGATAAAACGGGTACGGTCACGCAGGGAAAGCCGCGCGTGACAGATATTCTTCCGGCGGGCGGATTTTCCCGGCAGGAACTGCTGCAGCTTGCCGCATCGGTGGAAAGCCGTTCCGAACACCCGCTGGCGGAGGCCGTTCTGGAAGCAGCCGCAGCAGACGGGATCCCGCTGCTGGAGGCAGAAGAATTTGAGGCTCAGCCGGGCCGGGGCGTTTCGGCGCTTGTGCGCGGAAAAAAGCTGTTGGCGGGCAATGAAGCCATGCTGCGGGAAGCGTCGGTCGATACGTCAGAACTGCAGGAGCAGGCGCTGGAGCTGGAGAAGGACGGGAAAACACCGCTGTGGTTTGCTTCCGGAGCGCATTTGCTCGGTGTGATCGGCGCAGCGGACGTGCTCAAGCCGACGAGCGAGCGTGCCGTGCGTTCCCTGCAGAAGATGGGGATGCAGGTCGTAATGCTGACCGGTGACCGAAGGCAGACGGCCGAGGCGATCCGCTGCAGGCTTTCCATCGACCGCGTTGTGGCGGAGGTACTGCCGCAGCAAAAGGAAAGCGTGATCCGTTCGCTGCAGCAGGACGGCACAACGGTCGCGATGATCGGCGACGGTATCAACGATGCGCCTGCGTTATCGCGTGCAGATGTCGGTATTGCGATCGGCGCAGGAACCGACGTCGCCATTGAATCGGCGGATATCGTGCTGATGAAGAGCGACCTGCTCGATGCGGTTGCCGCATTTCAGCTCAGCCGCGCCGTGATCCGCAACATCCGCGAAAATCTGTTCTGGGCGTTCTTTTACAATTCTTTGGGGATCCCGCTCGCGGCCGGCGTTTTTATTTCGATTACCGGCTGGCAGCTCAGCCCGATGTTTGCGGCGGCGGCCATGAGCTTCAGCTCCGTCTGCGTGGTGGCGAATGCTCTGCGCCTGCGCTGGTTCAAGCCTTCGTTCAGTGAAGAAACGTCCGCTCCGGAATCCGGGGCGGACGGGGAAATCAATCAATTTTTAACGGAAGATCAGGAGGATGGTCGTATGAAAAAAGTGATTACCGTAGAGGGAATGCATTGTGAGCATTGCAAAATGAGCGTGGAAAAAGCGCTTTCCGCGGTCGAGGGCGTCTCTTCCGCAGTCGTTGATCTGAAAAAGAAAACGGCGACGGTCACGCTTTCGGCGCCGGTGGAGGATCAGTCCTTGCAGAAAGCGGTGGAACAGGCGGGGTTTCAGCCCGGTACAGTGACCGAAAAAAGAGGAATCTTCGGCTGAAGCTGCAGCAGGCAAAAGCAAAGGGGGAAAAAGCAATGATGGCAGATCAGGCAAAGATCCTGCGGCTGCTGAAAACCGCCCGGGGCCAGCTCGACGGATTGCTGCGCATGGTGGAAGAAAACCGCTACTGCATCGATATTTCCAACCAGCTGATGGCAACCGAGGCGATCCTTCGCAAAGCAAACCGCGAGATCCTGCAGGCGCACATGAGCCATTGCGTCAAAGAAGCCTTTGAACAGGGAAAAGAAGAGGAAAAAATCGACGAGATCATTTCCCTGCTGGAAAAGGTGAACCGGTAATCGGCCGGTCATCCAAAAGCTGCGACGGATCCGCTTACCCGAAATACCCAACGGTGTGCCAGAGCTGTTTGGTCAGCTGAAACACCTGAGCAGGTGTGCCGGAATCGTTCCATCGTTCGGGGTGCGCGATGCTGTCGCGTGCGGCCTTCCCGATCAGACAGGCATTGATCACGCCCCCGCCGCCGAACAGCCGGTCGATCTTTTCGGCAAAGGGCGGCAGCTCCGGCCCACGGAACAGGCGGCCGACCTCATCCAGGCCGATCTGTCTTTCGGGGATCCAATCCAGCCCGATTCCGTATTTCCGGCACAGTTCCCGTGCCGTTTGTTCCAATTCCGTGCCGCGGTAGGAGCCGTCCAGAAAGAGCCGTTCCACATCGTTCTGCAGGGAAAGCGAACCGTGAATGTGCGTCTCGATGCAGAAATCAAGGTTTCGGCCCATCGCTTTCCATTCGCGGGGCCGGTGCAGTAAAATGGCAAGGGCCTCCTGCTGTGTGGAAACGCCCTGATTCAGCATTCTGCTGTGCAGTTCCACGCCCCGGAGCAGAGCGGTCAGAATTCCGGCAAATGTATCGCCGGTACAGATGATTTCGGGATCGGAGCTGCTGTCGCCGTAAGAGAAAGTACACCGGTCCGTTACGCTTGTTTTCAGAACAAAAAAGCAGGAACCGAACCGGACGGAAGCGCCGTCCCTGAAATGAAAAATGTTCAGCGCGCCGTACTTCGGCCGGTCGGCAAAAGATTCGGGATAAGCGCCGCCGAACATCTCCTGTTCCCAGCGCAGGCGTTTGCTCCCCAGCGCACCGTTGGAGATCCCGGTGCGGAACTGCCCATGGTAAAAGCCCTGCTCCGATAAATTTTCCAGAACGGTTTTTCCGTTGTTTGATAATCTGTCGGGATGAAAGTTGACCGTGACGGGCTTTTGCAGCGCCTGCCGGATCAGCTCTCCGGCGTCGTTGTCCCACAAAGCGCAGATCTGCTGCAGGCGGAGCAGGCATTCTGCATGACGCGGTTCTGCCCGCTGCCTGACGTAATTCAGGGCTGCCTGTTCGTAACCTGTCATAATGGTGCTCCTCCTGTATTCTGCCGGGCAGGGGCCCGCGGTTTTCCCTGCGGTTCAGGGCTGTTTTCAGTGTATCACCTGTTCCGGATCCGTTCAAGAGTTTTTTTCGGGGAAATGCGGCCGGCAAAGCAGCCGGGAGGAAAAGCTTCTGCCGGAAAAAGCGGCGGAAAAACGACAAAACCGAGCCACCAGCAGGGCTCGGTTTTGTCGTTTAAGAAGGGGTTTGGGGTAAACGAAAAATAAGACGTAAGCAAATTGAAATTATTCCGCCAGCGCGACCGGTTCGTGCATGGCCAGCGGAGTGGTCATGCGGCGCGGGTCAAGGACGGTGTCAAGCTGCTGCGCGGTGAGGAGCTTTTCCTCCAGCACCACTTCGCGCACAGACCGGCCCGTTTTGAGCGCGAGCTTTGCAACCTCGGCGGATTTTTTGTAGCCGATGAACGGGCAGAGCGCGGTAGCAATACCGACCGAGCCATCCACCAGCTGTTTGCAACGCGCTTCGTTGGCAGTGATGCCGGTGATGCAGTTATCCACCAGCGTCTGAACGGCGTGCGTCATGGATTCCAGCGAATCGAACAGACGGTCAAACAGCACAGGCTCAAAAGCATTCAGCTCCATCTGGCCGCCTTCCGCCGCCATGGTGATGGTCATATCGTTGCCGATGACCGCAAAGGCCACCTGTGAAACAACCTCCGGAATCACGGGATTGATCTTGCCGGGCATGATGGAAGAACCGTTCTGCTTTGCCGGCAGATTGATCTCTGCCAGACCGGTTTTCGGCCCGCTGGCAAGCAGACGCAGATCGTTGCACATTTTGGAAAGATCAACGGCGCAGGTCTTCAAAGCGGAGGAGACTTCCACAAATCCGTCCAGATTTTCGGTTGCGTCAAACAGGTCTGCCGCCTGCATCAGCGGATAACCGGTCTCTTCGCTCAGTTCGCGGACAATGTTATGAAAATAGAAGGAGCTGACATTGATTGCTGTGCCGATGGCGGTACCGCCCATGTTCAGCGTATACATCGGGTGCTGTGCGCATTCGATCCGGCGGATGTCGCGCGCAATGACGGAGGCATAGGAATGGAACGTCTGCCCAAGGCGCATCGGAACGGCGTCCTGCAGCTGGGTGCGTCCCATCTTCAGGACATGGTCAAATTCGCGGGATTTGGCGAGCAGGGCATTCTCCAGACGGTTCAGCTGAGCGGTGAGCAGAGGAACCAGCTCCAGAACGGTCAGCTTTCCGGCAGAGGGGATCACATCGTTGGTCGACTGCGCCATGTTGACGTGGTCGTTCGGGTGTACGACGGAATAGTCGCCCTTCTGCCCGCCGAGCAGCTCGATCGCGCGGTTGGCGATCACTTCGTTGGCGTTCATATTTGCCGAGGTACCGGCGCCGCCCTGAATCGCGTCCACAATAAACTGATCCAGCAGCTTGCCTTCCAGAATTTCGTTGCAGGCGCGCACAATGGCCTCTGCTTTGGAAGCGTCCAGCTCCTGCGCGCGGCGGTTGGTGACGGCCGCGGCCTTTTTGACGCGGACCAGATTCCGGATGAAGCACGGGTTCAGCCGACGCTGCGTGATCGGGAAATTCTGTTTTGCCCGAAGGGACTGCACACCGTAATATGCGCTTCCGGGAACCTCCAGACTGCCGATCGAATCACTTTCAATTCTTGTTAATTCAGAAACGGACATCGCAAAGATCTCCTTTACAATCAATTTGGTATACGAAGAATAACACGCCGGATTCAAAAGGTAAAGAGAGTTTTTGAAGTTGCGAACGAAAGTTTGAATTTCGAGCGTCTGCCTTCATTAAATTACGTTTTCACTAAAAATAACTGCGAATCTTCGGTTCGGTTTTTGTTGAAGAACGGCCGGAAATCATGTAAAATAAATGCAGAATCATAATACAGTCACTGGTAAACAGTCAAAGGAGACCGGCATGGATCAGATCGACAGACAAATTTTAAAAATTCTGCAGGAAAACGCCCGTACACCGCTGAAGGTGATCGCGGCCAAAACATTTCTTTCTCCGCCGGCGGTTTCGGCCCGGATCGCTCATCTGGAGGAGGAAGGAACGATCCGCGGTTATCATGCGGATGTCAACCCGTTCGCGCTTGGGTATCACATTCTGGCTTTTATCAATCTGCAGGTAGAGCCGCCGCAGAAGGTCACGTTTTACCCGTTTGCGGAAAGCTGCCCGAACGTTCTGGAATGCAACTGTGTCACCGGCCCGTTTTCCATGCTGCTCAAGGTCGCGTTCGCCAGCATGACGGAGCTGGATACCTTTATCGGTCAGCTGCAGGAATTCGGAAAAACAAGCACACAGATCGTTTTTTCCACCCACACCGGCCCGCGCGGCGTAGACCCCGAGGTCGAAAACTGATCGTTCTGCAAAAAAATACGTTCCGGAACGGCGTAAACAGGAGCCGTTTCGGAACGTATTTTTTGTTTCTGAAATCAGAAGTAAAGGCTTTTGTCCGGAAACTCGGGGTCACAGGTCAGATGCAGGCCCATGCGGCGGAGCGTGTCCTTGTCGCCGGCGTAAAGCAGCTGCGTGGAGTGCGCCTCGCAGCCGTTCAGCTTCGGCAGCTGTTCCACAGCGCGTGCGGCGGTCCGATCGGTCGCGGCACAGATGTAAAGCGCCGCCAGAACGTCGTCCGCTTTCAGTACGCTGCTGCGGCTTTTCAGCAGGTCGATTTTCAGCCGGAGCAAAGGCTCCAGCACCTGCGGACTGATCAGCAGGGTATCCTTCGGAATACCGGCCATTACCTTGATGCTGTTCAGCATGACACCGCTGCAGGCGCTCATCAGCGCGCTGGCTTTGCCGGTGATCACGCGCCCGTCCGGCAGCTCGATCGCGGCAGCGGGCACGCCGCGCTGGTCGCGTTTGCTGCGTGCGGGCAGCACTACGGCGCGATCTTCCACATGCAGCTCCAGCTGCTGCATGATCAGCTTCAGCTTTTCCACAGTTTCCGGGCGTTCCTTGCCCTGCCGCAGATCAGCCAGGCCGGTGCAGTAGCGGCGGATGATCTCCTGGCGGCTGGCCTCGCGGCATGCTTCGTCGTCCACGATGGCATAACCGGCCATGTTTACGCCCATATCCGTCGGGCTGCGGTAGCATTCGTCGTCGCCGGTGATGCGGGAAAGGATGGTATGGACGATCGGAAAGGCTTCCACGTCCCGGTTATAATTCACCGTCGTCTGGCCGTATGCCTCCAGATGGAACGGATCGATCATGTTCACATCCTGCAGGTCGGCGGTCGCGGCTTCGTACGCCAGATTGACCGGATGCTTCAGCGGAAGATTCCAGATCGGAAAGGTTTCATATTTTCCGTAACCGGCCATTACGCCGCGCCGGAATTCATGATACACCTGCGAAAGGCAGGTGGCCAGCTTTCCGCTGCCGGGGCCGGGCGCGGTCACGACGACCAGCGGCTTGGTCGTTTCGATGTAAGCGTTGGAACCATAGCCTTCGTCGCTGACAATGTGGTCAACGTCCGAAGGATATCCGGCGATCGGCCTGTGAATATAATAGCGCATGCCGCGTGCGGCAAGCTTGTGTGCAAACAGATCGGCCGCCGGCTGGCCGGTATACTGCGTGATGACGACGCTGTTCACGCTCAGCCCCATGGCGGTGATATCGTCGATCTGCCGCAGAAGATCCAGATCGTAGCTGATGCCGAGGTCGGCGCGGATCTTGGATTTTTCAATATTCCCGGCGCTGATGCAGAACACGATCTCCGATTGTTCGCGCAGATCGCAGAGCAGCCGGATCTTGGCGTCCGGTTCAAAACCGGGCAGCACTCTGGCGGCGTGAAAATCATCGAACAGTTTTCCGCCGAATTCCAGATACAGCTTTCCCTTGAACCGGTCGATCCGCTCCAGAATATGTTCCTTTTGTTTTTGCATGTAAAGTTTGTTGTCAAAGCCGATCTTCATGGTTGATTACCGTCCCTCTCCTCTAAAAAACGGAATTCTGTTTCTGTAAAAAACCGCTGTTGTTTTATACCCTATTAGAATACCACGAAAGCAGGCGGAAAGGCAAGCGAACAGCCAATGTTCCGAAAAAAAGTATGAAAATGCCCGAAAAAACGCAGAAGCTTCAAAAAACAGGCAGTTTATCGGGATTTGTCCGTTTTATTTGACAAGTTACGGGTGAAAATGCTATGCTGAAGGCAAACGCAATCAAAACAGAGGAGGTCTTTTTGATGCAGAAGCTGAAAAAAATCGATATTCATGTGCATTCGGTGCCGGAGCGCTTTCTCCTGCAGAGGGACGGCGGCTATGCAACGCCGGAAGAGCTGCGGCAGATCTACGACCGGTATGGAATCGAGACGGGCGTTCTTCTGCCCGAAGGCGCACACCCCGAATGCTCGTATGACACGGTCTCCCAGCGGGAAGCCTGCGAAATGGTGCGCCGTTTCCCGCAGACCTTTGCCGGATGGTTCTGCAACATCAATCCGCTGATGGGGGAAAACGCGGTGGATACCGACCTTTCCTTTTATCTGGAACAGCTGAAGCAGAAAGGCGCCAAAGGGATCGGCGAACTGACGCTCAACCAGCCGTTTGACGATCCGTTTGTCTGCAATCTGTTTCATCATGCAGAGCGGTGCGGACTGCCCGTAACCTTTCACATCGGCGCTGCCGGCGGGCATGATTACGGCCTGATTGATGAGATCGGTCTTCCGCGGCTGGAAAAGGTGCTTGCCATGTTCCCGCGGCTGAAATTCCTCGGCCATTCGCAGAAATTCTGGGCAGAGATCGGCGGTGGGCTGACCGAAGAGGAGCGGAACGGATATCCGAAAGGCAAGGTGCAGCCGGGCGGCCGTGTGGTGGAACTGATGCGGCGGTACCCGAATCTCTGCGGCGATCTTTCAGCGGGCAGCGGCTGCAATGCCCTGATGCGCGATCCGGAGTTTGCGGCTTCGTTTCTGGAAGAATTTCAGGATCGGCTCTTCTTCGGAACCGATATCTGCAGACCGGAAAATATTGATAATCCGATGCTGGAGCTTTCCGGTTTTCTGGACGATCTGGCCGAAAGCGGAAGAATCAGCTTTGCAGCCTACGAAAAAATCAGCCGCGGCAACGCGCTGGCGCTGCTTGGTTTGTGATCGCCGCCGGTGCAATCGGCAGCCGGTAAGACAGGATTCTTTTTTTTGATTCTTCAGCGTGCAGAAAGGACGGTTCTCATGAAGTTCAGAAAAATAGGGGCAGGAGCAGCGTGTGTGCTGCTGTGTGGTTCAGTCTGGCTGACAGGATGCGCAAAGGGCATGCTGCCGGCGTCGTCGGATCCCGGAACGCTCAGTTCCTGGAATTCGGAAGCGGTGTCCGCGGATTCCTCCGAAGAACCGGCACCGGTGCCCGACGTGTCTGACGTGTCCGGCGTATCTGACGCCCAGACCTCCGTTGAGCCGGAGCCGCTTTCTTCTCAGGCGGCAGAAAGCGCCGTATCTTCCCGGCAGGAATCTTCCTCATCCGCGGTGCAGCCTGTTTTATCGCAGCCGGTGCAGGAGGAAGCTTCCTCTCAAACGCCGGTTTCCAGCGCGGTCAGCCGTGAGGTCAGCGTAACGATCCCGGAAGGATACACCTTTATGCAAATCGCCTCTCTGTTGGAACAGAAAGGCGTCTGCAGCGCAGAAGCGTTTTACCGGACATGCCAGAGCTATACGCCGAAATCATTTACCATTTCCACCAGCGCCGACCGCTGTTTCCGTATGGAAGGCTATCTGTTTCCGGATACTTATCTTTTCTATAAAAACGACGATCCGCAGAATGTCCTGATCAAAATGCTGAATAATTATCACGCCAAGGCAGGAAACCTGTCGGAGGATACGCTGATTCTGGCCTCGATTATCGAACGGGAGGCGCGCAGCGATGAGCATATGAAACTGGTATCCTCGGTGTTCCGCAACCGGTTGAACAATGCTGCGGAATTTCCGTATCTGGATGCCGATCCTACGCGCGATTATGTCAATCAGTTTATCACCGGGAATCCGCTGGTCGCGTCGCCGGAAAAATACGCTGCGCTTTACAACACCTGCGGCAAACGCAAGGGTCTGCCCGCCGGACCGATCTGCTGCCCGGGGCTTCGGGCGATCAATGCGGCCAAAAATCCAACGCCATCTAACTATTACTATTTTTTCTACGGTAAGGATGCGCAGAACCATTATTCTGAAACACTGGAAGAACATGAGGAACAGATCAGGCAATACGGGGTGGGGTAAACCGCAGCCGTGCTGTGCTGAAATTCGGAGCCGTCTCAAAAAACTGGCGCGGCCGTTACGGGAAAGGTCGGATCAACATGAAAATTGCGGTGATCACCGGTGCGTCTTCAGGGCTTGGAAAAGAATTTTTTCTTGCGGCGGCAGAACAGTTCCCGCAGCTGGAGGAATTCTGGCTGGTTGCCCGCCGGGAAGAAAAGCTGCGGGAACTTGCTGCTTTGCTGCCGCAGAAAAATGTCAGGATCCTGCCGATGGATCTGACAAAGGAGGAGAGCATAGACTCTCTGGAACAGCTTTTTCAGGACCAGCAACCGGAAATCGGGCTGCTGGTCAACAATGCGGGATTCGGAACGCTCGGCAATTTTGACGCCATGGAGCGTCCGGTTCAGACGAAAATGATCGATCTGAATGTACGCGCTCTGACGGCGCTGACATCGGCTGCGCTGCCCTTCATGAAGCACGGCAGCGCGGTAGTCAACGTCTGCTCCATTGCGTCCTTTGCGCCGAATCCGCGCATGACGGTCTATTGTTCCACAAAAGCATATGTCATGAGCTTCTCGCGTTCCTTGCGGGAAGAACTGAAACCGCGCGGCATCAATGTTCTGTCGGTTTGTCCGGGGCCGATGCGCACGGAATTTCTTCCGGCTGCCGGTATTGAATCCGGCAGTTCCAAAACGTTTGACACACTCCCTTACTGCGATCCGAAGCAGGTGGCTGCCGGTGCGCTGCGCAGTGCCAGGCAGGGAAAAGCCGTGTATACCAACCGCCTGTTCTTCAAATTTTACCGTGTGCTGGCGAAGCTTCTGCCGCACGGATTTGTGATGAAATTCAGCAAGGCCTGATCCGGCGCCGGAATCTTCCCGCATGTTTTCGTTCCTGCCGGCAACACTATTGATAAATATCCGGCGGGAGGAATGGTCGATTGAAGGGATGTATTGGACAGAGAGGACTTGCGGTACTTCAACTGCGCATGGGAGCTGCTTTGGCGGCAGCCGGTTTTTTGCTGGGAGCAGCGGCCGTGTTTGCCCCGGCTGCTGCCGCGGTTCTGGTGATTGTTCTGGCGGCTGCGTATCCGTTTGCCGCGGCGTTCTGGCTGCCGGCGTGGTGCAGGGCGGCCTGCTTTCGGGCAACGGCAGAGGCAGTCTGTGTGGAGAAGGGGATCCTCCTGCACAGCGCAGCCTTTTTGTCACGTCATAAGATCCGTTACGCAGCCGTTTTTTCCACCCCGCTGCAGCGCATGTTCGGCATCGTCTCTCTGCGGCTGATGACCGCGGGAGGAAAGGTGACGGTACCGATGCTGGACCATTCCGAAGCGCTCCGGCTGGCGGCGCTGCTGCGTGTTCCGCTGGCGGCCGGCGGAATGCGGCGGGAGTGACAAAAAGGAAGTGGACGGAACAATGAAGAAGCGCCGCTCTCCTCTTTCGGCAGCTCACCCGGTGCAGGGGCTTTTCGCGTTTCTGCGTCTCTCGTGGCTGCTGCCGGTTCCTCTGCTGCAGCGTCTGATCCTTCGCCCGGAAACTTTGCGGGAACAGATCGGCAGTATCTTCAGCTCAGTGTTCCTGCTGGTGCTTGTAACAGCCTGCTCCGTTTGGCAATGGCGTTCCACACGCTTTTCCGTTGTCCGGAACCGGCTGCATTTTCGCCGCGGACTCTGGAAAAAAGAAGAATTTCTCCTGCCGTTTTCACAGGTCGTCTGTCTTTCGGTCACGTTTTCACCGCTTGCCGCGCTGTTGGGAGCGGGTTTGCTGGAGCTGGAAACCGAAGCGGCAACCCGAGAACCTGATTGTTCCCTTTTTCTTTCCGGGCGCAGGCTGCAAAAGGCAGTAAACCGTTTTTTGCCGCAAAGCCAACACCGGCGGTTCCGCTGCGGATTCGGTTCGCTGCTGGTTTGTGCGCTTTCGTGGTCAAACGCAGCGTCAGGTCTGCTGGTTGCCGCGCCGTTTATCAAAAAAGCGGGACAGGTGTTTGGCCGCGAGGTTTCGTATCTGCTTCTGGAACAGCTGAACCCCGGGATGCTGCCGGTTTCCGCAGGGGTACCTCCGCTGGCGGCGGCGATCGCGTGGCTCTTTTTGCTTGGCTGGGCGGCAGCTTTTTTGCGGCAGCTTCTTGCCTGCACGCCGTTTTCCTGCGCTGCTGCCGGGGAATTTACCGTGGTGCGGTGCGGCATCCTTCCGCAAAAATGGTATCTGCTGCGCACACGCCGGATCGCTGCCGTCACCGTACGCCAGACCCTGCTGATGCGGGTCTGTGGTCTGGCGTCGCTTCTGGCGCATGTTCCGGGCGAAGAGAGAAAAAAGGACTGCCGGCCGCTTCTGATCGCCGCTGCGCGGCAAAGGGTGATCCGGGAATGGATCAATACGATCGCTTCTCCGGTAAGCGGTCCGGTACTGCGTCCGCCGCCGCGCGCAAAGCGGAGGTATCTGCTGCCGGTGTTTCTGCCGCTGCTGCTGACGGCGCTGCTGCTGATCCTGATCCGTCTCCTCGGCGCGCCGGGTTTTGTTGCCGTGCTTCTGTTTCCGGTGCTGTGTTTTTTTCTCTGGCGCGCCCTGGTTCGCTTTGCGGAGCTGCCGTTTGCCGCGCTGGAACTGGATGCACGGATGGTTCGGATCTCACGCATGCAGGGCTTTTCCCTGCTTTCCACCTGTGCAGACCGAAAAAATGTCGCCGGCATACGGATCCGGCAAACCTGGTTTCAAAAGCGCGCCGGGCTTTGCACGGCGGACGTTTTTGTGCGGGGAAAACGGGTGCGGCGCTGTTCAGTGCGCCATCTGGATGTTTCAGAGCTTTGCGCTGCCCTGAAACGATAGGGAGAAGCGGAATCATAACACGCGCCGGGCAGGTCAGTTTTCAGACCTGCCCGGCGCGATGCCGTTTCAGACGGAATTTTGCCCGTTCTCAAGGAATTACAGGTCATCCGCATCCTGCGTCGGCTGCCGGCCGTCGTCCGGGGTTCCGGTGTAGCTGCCGAGCACGTCAGTGGAGATCGGCCCGTCGTTCATTTTGGGGAAAACCTCGATGATCCCGTCAAGATTCTGCTGCAGATATCCGTACTTTTTCTCCCGTTCTCTGCGGCGTTTTTCTTTTTCTGCGTCAGAATCCGGATCAATCTCCGGAACATTCCATGGCTTTGGATCCATCATATGCTGCACTGTCCTTTCGTTGCTTTTGCTGCTTCCGGCGGATCGGTTCGGCCTCCTGCCGTCGTGACGGTTCCCCGAAAAAATCTGTTTCCGCCTGCCGGTCCGCGTCGGCTCCGGGGAATGAAAATAGTATGCTCAGCGCGCCCCGGGGCTATCCGTACTGCGGCGGGAAGAATCAAAAATACGGAAGTAAATGGGATTTTCATTGACAAACCAGCAGCTTCATGCAAAAATAAAGAAAGTTGTCCCGCGCGGCGGGAACCGGCTCCGGGCGGAGAACGGATGATTTTTGCAAAGGAGAGGATGATCGTGACCCAGTTGATGAGGCGCTTTCTTGCCTGCGACAGGGTGCTCAAGCCGGGGGAGATCCGCGGCCCGCTTCCCGGGATCCGCGAAGGTTATTCCACAGCCTTCCGCATTGCCTGGCCCTCTATTGTGGAAACGGTGCTGGTCAGCCTGATCTCCTCGGTCGACACGATGATGGTCGGAAGCTGCGGTCCGGCTGCCATTGCGGCGGTCGGACTGACCACGCAGCCGCGGTTTGTTTTTCTGGCGCTGATCCTGTCTTTCAACGTCGGTGTTACCGCGGTGATCTCCCGCCGAAAGGGTGCGGAAGACGAAAAAGGGGTGCAGCGCTGCCTGAAGCAGGCCGTTGCCATTTCGGCGGCTGCTTCGCTGGTGCTGACGCTGCTTTCGTTTTTTCTTGCAGAACCTCTGGTTCTGCTGGCAGGAGCAGAAAGCGATACGGTCGGTTATGCCACCGATTATTTCCGCATTGTGATGGTCGGCGCGCTGTTCAGCAACATCGGTCTGACGATCAATGCGGCGCAGCGCGGCGTGGGAAACACCAAAATTTCCATGTCGACCAATCTGACGGCCAATGTGGTCAACCTGTTTTTTAACTGGCTGCTGATCAACGGTGTCTGGATCTTCCCGGAATTAGGCGTGATCGGCGCCGCCATTGCGACGGCACTCGGGAATATGGTGGCCATGCTGCTTTCCGTGCGGTCGGTCTGCCGGAAAAAAGCAACGCTGAAGCTGTTTTCGTCCGTTTCGTGGGGATTTGACCGCGCAACGGTGAGCAGCCTTTTAAATGTGGCTTCCAGCGCGGCGGTGGAGCAGGTATTCATGCGGATCGGCTTTTTCCTGTATGCCGCAATGGTTGCCCGGCTGGGCACCAATGCCTACGCTACCCATCAGATCTGCATGAACATTCTGAATCTGTCGTTTGCAGTCGGGGACGGCCTGAGCATTGCGTCGTCTGCGCTGGTGGGGCAGAATCTCGGTGCGCAGCGGCCGGATCTCTCCAAGCTTTACTGCACGATCGCGCAGCGGATCGCGTTCTGTTTTTCCACCGTCATTTTTCTGATTTTCTTTTTCGGCCGTTTTTTTCTGGTCGGTCTGTTTACCGATGACCGCTCGATCATTGAGACGGGGAGTCAGCTGCTGGTGATCGCCGCCTTTACCACCCATATCCAGACGGCGCAGGTCATTCTTTCGGGATGCCTGCGCGGGGCAGGGGATACGCGCTTTGTCGCCGGCGTTTCGTTTCTCAGCATCGGTGTGGTGCGTCCGCTCCTGACGTATCTGTTCTGTTTTCCGTTTGGCTGGGGGTTGATCGGCGCGTGGGTCACGGTGCTGATCGACCAGGCGATGCGCATGGTGCTGAACCGGCTGCGTTTCAACAGCGGAAAATGGGCGCATAAAAAATTGTGATCTCAAAACAGTGGAAGGAGACGATCCCATTGGAAGATATCAAACTGATTTGGAAAGACCGCAAACGTCGTTTGGGAATGCCGCTTTCTTTTACGAGGTACTCCATGAGCGACGACCGCATTTTTCTGGAAACCGGCTGCTTCAATTTAACGCAGGAGGAGATCCTGCTGTATCGCGTTCGCGACATTACGCTGAAGCGTTCGTTCGGGCAGAGGATCTTCGGTGTCGGTACGGTGGTGCTGCAGTCCTCCGATAAAACGAATCCGGTTCTGGAGCTGAAGAACATAAAAAAATCCCGCCAGGTGAAAGAAATGATTCACCGACAGGTGGAAGAGATGAAGGCTGCACGCAACATGCGGCTGGGCGAAATTCTGGAAAGCGGCGACGGACACGAGGATGCGCCGCAGGAAACGGAGCGCGACGGCTTTGATGATGACCATCCGTTCTGACCTTACAGCAGCCGTGTTCCGTTGATGATCAGTTCAAACGTCAGGTCAAGGCAGGCGGCGGCTTTGCGGCAAAGCACCATGCGGGAAAGAAAGATCTCAAAATATTCCATCACCGGGCAGATCGCAGTATCGATGGTGATCCGGAGCGTGATCGTTTTTTCTTCGCTCTGCACCTGCAGAATGGCCTTTTCCACGGCGTAATTCACGCGGTCGTGAATATCGTTTGAAACGGTGCTTTTGTTGCGCACGCGTGTGCGGCGTACATCGCTTTTATCGGAAAGGATCAGCGCCGAAGCGATCGGGCTGACCGCAGCGGCGGTGTTTTCATCGTGATGGCCGATCGCAGTCACGATCTGCGAGGTTTCCTCGGGCGGCATCCCAAGGCGGGTCAGAATGGAAAACGCCATCAGCGCGCCGCTTTGTGCATGATCGACCCGGTTGACGGTGTTGCCGATGTCGTGCATGTATCCGGCAATGGCGGCCAGCTCACAGGTGCGGTCGCTGTAGCCCAATCCGCGCAGAATGGCTGCTGCGCAGTCCGAAGAGCGTTTGGCGTGCGCAAATCCGTGCTCGGTAAAGCCGATGGCGCCGAGGACGCTGTTGCCCGCCTGAATATAGGTGTTGACCTCAGGGTCGTGCAGAATCTGTTCCAATGTGATCGGAGTGGTATTTGACATAAGTTGATGTTCCCTTCTTTTCGTGGGATTTTCAGCCGTTCCGGTTTTCATTATATCATGACCGGCTATGAAATTGTTACAAATTCATGTATTTTTGTCGCAATCCTTTTTTCCGGCGTTGCAATTCCGTCCGGCTGAGACTAAAATGAAAACAGTCGGCCGGTGCAGCCGGTCTGTGGTTCGGGAAATTTGATTCAGGAGGTTTTCGCATGTCGATTCTTGTAACAGGGGGAACGGGCTATATTGGCAGCCACACCTGCATTGCGCTGATGGAGGCCGGTTATGATGTGGTGATCGCTGATAATTATTACAACAGCAAGCCGGTGGTTCTGGAGCGGATCCGTGAGCTGGCGGGCAAGGAGCCGGTGTTTTACAATTGCGATATCCGCGACCGCGCCGGTCTCGATAAAATTTTTACGGAGCAGAAAATCGATTCCGTTATTCACTTTGCCGGTCTGAAGGCAGTGGGAGAATCCTGCCATATGCCGCTGCAGTATTTTGACAATAACGTTTCCGGCACCGTTGTGCTGCTGGAGGTCATGGCGGCTCACGGGGTGCGCAGGATCGTGTTCAGCTCTTCCGCAACGGTCTACGGTTCCGAAAACGAGTCTCCGCTGGTGGAAGATATGCACATCGGCAGCGTGAGCAATCCCTATGGCCGTACCAAGGTGATGATCGAGGAGATCCTGAACGACCTTTACGCCTCCGACGACCGCTGGAGCATCTGCAAGCTGCGCTATTTCAATCCGATCGGCGCGCACAAGAGCGGCAGGATCGGAGAAGACCCGAATGGCATTCCAAACAACCTGATGCCGTACATTTCACGCGTGGCAGTCGGAAAGCTGGAGCAACTGACTATTTTTGGAAACGATTACGATACGCCGGACGGTACCTGCGTGCGCGATTATATCCATGTGCTCGATCTTGCGCGCGGACATATCAATGCGGTGCAGAAAACGCTGGCGGATACCGGACTGTTTACCTACAATCTTGGCACCGGCCACGGCTACAGCGTGCTGGAGGTCGTCAACGCCTTCATCAAGGTGACCGGGCAGAATGTGCCCTACCGGATCGGGCCGCGCAGAGAAGGCGACCTTGCCTGCGTTTATTCCGACGCTTCCCGCGCGAAGGCGGAGCTGGGCTGGGAAGCGCAGTACGGAATTGAGGATATGTGCGCCGATGCATGGCGTTGGCAAAGCCGGAATCCGGACGGATACGACGGCTGATTTTCAGAACAATACAAAACAGGCGGCTGGACCGGGGAGTTCCCGGCCGGCCGCCTGTTTTTTCAGCAGCAAAGATTTTTCTTGCCCAAAAACCGGCTGTTGAGTTCCAGCGGAATACTACAGCGCAGTCCGCGCTGCGTCATGCTGTAAAGCTTGAACGTCATCAGGTCGGGAGGAACACAGAGCGCCTGGCAGGTCTGAAAAAAGTCATATCCGTATTCTCCCGCCAAAGAAAGAACATCGGTGTCGTCGATCAGATAATCGGCGGCAAAGTAATTAGCCTGCGATTCCGTCTGCGTTACCATATTGAACAGCCCGAAATCCCGCAAAGGGGCAACCATCAGTTCCTTGCGGTGCAGAATGATGTGTGCCGCCTCGTGCATAGCGACCAGCCGTTGTTCGTGCTCATCCAGCTTTTCGTTGATGACCACGAAAAGGACGCGGTTGACCAGATAGCAAAAGCCTTTCAGCCCTTCCGCCGAAAAGGCGTCTGTCCAGCGGACATAAACGCCCATCGATTTCAGCAGTACGAACGGATCATCCGTGCGATATTTTTCTTTGGTTTTCTGCACGCGGTCATAAATTTCCAGAGCATTCACGGCAAAACACCTCCTGCATGATTTTCTGCTGAGTTTCCGCACTGATTATCGCAGAAAATCTATCCTGAAATCCGTACTGAAAATTTATTTTCCGGAGGAAGAGAATTTTTCCCGCGCAATTTCCTTGGATTCCAGATAAAGCTTCTGAATTTCCAGCATAAACGCCACGCGGTCTTCTTCGCTGAGCTCTCCGCCGGCAAAGGCCACCTTGGCCTGCTCCAGCGCGTTCAGAGCGCCCTTCTGGCCTGCGGTTCCGTAGCGCTCTGCGGCGACCGTTAAAAATTCTTCGTCTTCCGTGCGCAGATAATTGACATCCACGCCGAAAATGGCTGCCAGATCATCATAAACGCTTCTTTTTTTGGGGTAGCTTTCTCCCTTTTCATAGCTGATCACGGTTCGCAGCCCAAGCCCGGCCTGAGCAGCGAGCTGAGCCTGTGTCAGCCCCTTTTCCCGGCGCAGCTGGCGAACTTTTTCTCCAAATTTCATAAGACGGTTCCTTCCTTTCGCAGAATCGACGCAGATCTTTCAGAAACGGCGGATGCAAAAAATGCTGAAAAAATGCATATAGCATCAAAATAACGATTGACAAATGCGGATAACCCGCATATAATTAAAACATGCGGATAACATGCATATATCATAACGCAAGCTGCATGTTTTGTCAAGCGCCTGAAAGAAAATGATTGGAATTTCTCCGGGGCAGAGACGATCAGACCGGTCGGCAGGGAAAGGAAGACGAAAAATGAACGGGATCAGAAAGCGCATTACGGCAGAGGGGCTGGGAGCAAAAGCGGAAATGATGCTGAAAGCATATCTCGGCGATCATTTCGGAATGCTGCAGGCGGTGGATATGGAACGGATGGCGGCCGAATATTTCGGGCTTTGCGTTTGCTATGAGCCGCTTTCTTCTTCGGGAGCGCTGCAGTCGGTCAGCGTTCTGTGCCGGACCTGCCTGCATTTTGCGGATGGCTCGGTTCGCATGGTCCCCGCAGGGACGATCCTGATCGAGCGCTCTCTGCGCTGCGAAAAGCATCGGGGCCGGCGGAATCTGGCCATCGCCCGGGAATGTGCGCGTCAGCTGCTTTTCTGGAAGGAACCGGATGCCGAAGCACGCGCGGCAGATCTGCCTCCGGCACAGAAAGCAATAACCCCGCAGGAGCTGCGCAGCTCCTGCGGGGTCAGCGAGTGGGAGGTCAACACCCTGGCGTCGGCTTTGCTGATGCCGTCAACCGTGCTGAATACGCTTCTCAGCCTGTTTTATGCCGAAGCGCCGGTCTGTGTTTACGGCCGCGGCCGGCTTTCCGCCGCAGACAAATGCCTGCTGGATACCTTTGCTTCCCTGCTAGGCGTGACCCGTTCTGCGCTGATCCTCCGCCTGTGGCAGATGCAAAGGATCGCGGTTCTGCCGGACAGCGGCGTCTGCAGAGCGGCCGGTGAAAAACAGGGAAGGGAAGCCGTCTGATTTTCCGGCAGAGTGGTCAACCGTTTTTCTCCGTCAGCAGCGTTCGGTCGCTGACTGCGCCGCTGCCGCAGGCCGAGCGGTAAAGGGCCAGCAGCTCGGTTTCATCCAGACCGGTTCGCATTTCGGCGTCCAGATCCATCACGACGGAACCGTGGTTTAAAATAATGGTGCGGTTGCCCAGCGCCAGCGCGGAAGCAATGTTGTGCGTGATCATCATGGTCGTAATGGAATCCCGCCGCACGATTTCCCGTGTCAGCGCAAGGACTTTTTCCGCAGTCACGGGGTCAAGCGCCGCGGTGTGTTCATCCAGCAGCAGCAGACGCGGCGGAACCATGGTGCACATCAGCAGCGTGACTGCCTGGCGCTGCCCGCCGGAAAGCAGCCCGATCGGCGTTGTCATCCGGTCTTCCAGCCCCATTCCCAGCGCTGCAAGCAGCTCACGGAACCGGCTGCAGTCCTTTTTTGTCATCGAGGGAGAAAAAAGACGGCGTCCGGTGCCGCGCGCATAAGCGAGCGCCAGATTTTCTTCGATCGTCAGCGTCGGCGCAGTGCCCTTCATCGGATCCTGAAAAATGCGCGAGATCATCCGCGCGCGTTTATGCTCCGGCATAAACGTGATATTCTTCCCATCCAGTTCGATCCGGCCGCGGTCGCAGAAAAAGGTTCCGGCGATCGCGTTGAATAAAGTGGTTTTTCCCGCGCCGTTGGAGCCGAGAACCGTAACAAAGTCGCCATCCTGCAGCGTCAGATCCAGCCCGCAGAGCGCCGTATGGCGGTTGGGGGTTCCGTTGGCAAAGGTCTTTTCCAGACCGGTAATTTTCAGCATTTTGATCCCTCCCGTTTGATCCGGTGCTCCGCGAGCGATTTTTTCACGGCAGGAACCGACAGCGTCGCTGCCACGATCACGGCGGAAACAAGCTTGAGCGCATTGGCGGGAAGGAAATTGTACTGCAGCGCCACCGCAAGGATCAGGCGGTAAATGACCGAACCGGCCACCGCAGAGATCAGCCCGAGCGTCAGGGAACGGCGGCCGAAGATCACTTCGCCGATGATAACCGAAGCAAGCCCGATGACGATCATGCCGCTGCCGGAATTGATGTCCGAAAATCCTTGAAACTGTGCAAGCAGCCCGCCGGAAAAGGCGACCAGCGCGTTGGAGATCGCCAGCCCCAGAACCTTCATCGCATCGGTATTGATGGAAGAGGCCCGGACCATTTCTTCGTTGCTGCCCGTTGCACGGATGCTCAGCCCGGCCACGGTGCGGAAGAAGAGCGAAAGCAGCGCAATGACCGCCGCGCAGATCAGCAGAAGGATCACGCCCTTGACCAGCGTTTTGTCGGCCGGGATCGTTTCCAATGCAGACGTGAAAAACTTCCGGCTGTCCAGCAGCGAAAGATTCGGCCCGCCCAGAATCGTGATGTTGACCGTATAAAGGCCGCTCATGGTCAGGATCCCGGAAAGGATCGGATGGATCCCGGCCTTTGTCTGCAGAAATCCGGTGACGCAGCCTGCGGCCGCGCCGGCCGGAATGGAAAGCAGCAGGCCGAGCACCGGGTGTCCGGCTGCCGTCAGTACGCCCGAAACCGCGATGCCGGTCACAAAGCTGCCGTCCACCGTCAGATCCGGCGTGTTCAGGACGCGGAAGGTGATGGTCACGCCGAGAGCGAGCAGTGCGTACTGCAGCCCCAGCAGTGCGGAATCAAGATAAACACCCATGAAATGACCTGCTTTCTGTAAGTTGATGCAGGGGCGTCTGCTTATTCGCCCATTTTGACCAGGCCGTCGATCTCAGGGATCGTGATCTCCAGATCAGCGGCGGCGGAAGCGTTGACAACATACTGGTAGTCGGTCAGCGCAACTGCCGGAATATCGGCAACAGCGGTGCCCTGCAGCACTTTGTCGGCCATTTCTGCCGACTGCTGGCCGAGCTGCGTGTTGCTGACGCTGACGCAGGCCAGCGCGCCGGATTTGACCATGACAGGGTCGCTGCCATAGACCGGAATGTGGTTGGCTGCTGCAGCGGCGGTTACCTGCTCCATAGCGGACTGCACGGTGGAGTCGATCGGAACGTAAATGGCATCAACCTTGCCCGCGAGCGACTGTGCGGCCTGCTGAACATCGCCCGAGCTGGCAACGGTGACCTCGGTATAGGTATAATCGTTCTCATCCAGATATGCCTTTGCTTTTTCCACGGTGAGCACGGCATTTTTTTCGCCGGGGCAATACAGGATCCCGATGTTGGATGCGTCCGGCGTCAGCTTTTTGGCCAGGGAAAAGATCTCATCGACCGGCACCACGTTGGAGGTTCCCGTTGCGTTTTTGTCGGGCTGATCCATGCTGGTCATGATCCCGGCGCCCACCGGGCTGGTGACGGAGATGAAGACGACCGGAGCGCTGACCTCGGCGTTGACAACAGCCTGCGCTGCCGGTGTGACGATCGGTACAATCAGGTCATAATCGCTGTTCTTCAGGTCGGCGCAGATGGAATTGAGCGTGCTCATATCTCCCTGCGCATTCTTGATGTCAAAGACCGTGTTCTTGTCCGTGTAGCCAAGCTCGTTCATTTTTGCCTGGAATGCGCTGATCATTTCAGAAAAGGCGCTGTTGTCCACCAGCTGAACAATGGCGATTTTGTAGCTTTTTTCGGATGCGGCCGAAGAAGAGGCGCCGCCGCTGCATGCGCAGACGGTCAGTGCGGTTGCCAGAGCGAGAAGCAGTGCGGTCAGTTTTTGTTTCATTTTCAGTACTTCCTTTCGATTGACAGGTTTGCCGTAAAGAAAAAACACCTGTCCTTGTTGAAAAACAAGGACAGGTGTGAATCTACCTGCGGTGCCACCTTGATTTGCGCCGTACGGCGCACAGCTTACCGGATGCCAACACATCCTTCTTCTGTAACGGGAAGATCCCGTTGCGGCTTACTGGGGAATTCCGTTCATCCGCACCCTCAACGAACCATTTGTCAGACCCGCTTTCCGCCGGGATCTCACCGCCCCCGGCTCTCTGGATGTGCGCTGTCCGTTTTACTTTCGTTTCAACGGTTTATTTTATTAAAACACTGATCGGCCCGCTTGTCAAGTGGAAATTTTGTGCTATACTAAAAATAATTTCAGAAGGGTGGGCTGAATGATGATTCGCCATATTATTTTTTGGACGTTAAGTGAAACAGGCAGACAGAAAGATCAGCAGGAGCTGCTGAACGCCATGCAGCAATCGCTTGGCGGAATGGTCGGAACCGTGCCGGGACTTCTTCGCGCCGAAATTGCACGCAACACCGCTCCCGGCTGCGATTATGTCTTTTATTCCGAGCTGACCGATGCCGAAGCTCTTGCAGCGTATCAGACGCACCCGCTGCATCTGGCGCACAAGGAGCGTTTTCGCGAGGATTTTTCCGCGCGCTCGGTCGGCGATTACGAGATCCTGTAAAAAGAAAGGAAGACCGCATTGGTCAGAGAAAATTACCAGCAGTGGCTCGACCGTGAACTTTCCGCGCTGCAGCAGGAAGGGCGCGTGCCCCGTTTGCTGCTGCACAGCTGCTGTGCGCCCTGCTCCAGCTATGTGCTGGAATATTTAAGCCGCCGGTTTCAGATCACGGTCTATTACTTTAATCCGAATATTACAGAAGAAGAGGAATATCGCCACCGCGTTGCCGAACAGCAGCGGCTGATCCGTTCCATGCCGCTGCTGCATCCGGTCAGCTTTCTGGAAGG
>JAQXJH010000111.1 GCA_029008595.1 Bacillota bacterium | reverse complement strand
CAAGTATGCCAACTTTATTCTCATCAATGTCAACGCCGGGCTTGGCGCGGGGCTTGTGCTGAACCACGCCGTATATTCGGGGTCGAACGGTTACGGGGGCGAATTCGGCCACACCTCGATCGACATCAACGGCCGTTTATGCTCCTGCGGCAACCGCGGTTGCATTGAACAGTACGCCTCCCTGTCCGCGCTGTTATACAGCGTGCAGCGTGTCCGGCCTGATATTGCAGCGTGGGAACAGCTGGTCGATCTGGCGTATGAGGGCGACGAACTCTGCAATCGTTTTCTGGAAGAGGAAGCGCAGTATCTTGCGCACGCCATTGTCAACCAGAGCAATCTTCTCGGTCTGGAGGCTGCCATTATCGCCGGGCGGATCACTTACCGTCCGCATCGGCTGATCTCCCTGATCCGCGAAAAAATCAACAGCTCCCACCTGACCCAGCTGTACCGTCCCCTCTATGTGGGCGCTGCCTCCGTAAAGGACAATCCTTATATTTCCTCGGGGGCCGCCATTGTCATCGATCGGTTTTTTAACGGGGAGCTTTATCTTTCTCTTTGTCACGACCGCTGAAGCAGACCGGAGAATTTCCGTTCTGATTGGTTCCGACCGGCAGAAGCTCCGCAAAAAACGCCGTTTCAGCATAAAAGAGCTGCAGCAGAATTCCAAAACTGCTGCAGCTCTTTTGGTTGTTTTTCGTCCGGCGCTCTGTGGCTCAGCAGCCCCGGAGCTGCCGCACAAGGTTCCGGTAAAGAATGTCCTCGCGCTGTTCGTCATCGGCCGCGTCGGAACAGAAAAGCTTGACGTACTGCGGTTCAATGTAACGGAACGGCGTCTGTGTCCCGAAGCAGAGGCGCGCGGCCGTATATTTCTGCAGGCAGTCCTCCAGCTGACCGTCGGTAAAGGAATCCGTATAGATCAGATTGAAAAAGACGTTGCTGCGCCGGTTGGCGGCTTCGATGACCTCATTGCCCATCAGCGTGGGATATGCCGTGCTCACGATCGTCACCGGCCGGTCGCTGACGGCGAACAGCGCCGCAAGCTCGCCGCCCGAAACTTCGGTAAAGGTATCCAGCGGACTGCGCTGGCGGATGTTTTCAAACCCGACGTCGATCTTCACGGCAAGGCCAAGCTCGCCGGCGATGCGGTACGCTGCGGCCGCGCACCCATCGGCAAGCGAATAGCCGTGGTACTGCGGGGCAAGCTGGATCCCGGCAAAGCCGAGCGCGGCGCATTCGCGCAGATCGCGTTCCCATTCAATATAGGTCGGATTGATCACGGCAAACGGCAGAACCGTTACGCTGCCGCGGTAATCCCGGAGCTGCCGGAGCAGCTCCCGGTTGCCCTCCATGGCGTCAATATAAAAAATGGCGTTCAGGTTGGTGCAGACGATGTGGGTGATCTTTGCTTTTTCGGCGCGCGCAGCCGTTTCGGCCAGCGTTTCACACGGCAGCTTCCGGAACGGCCAGTGGCCGATGTAGGTGCAGGTATCAATGACCACGCTGCTCACTCCTTTTCTAAAAAGCGGCGGTACGCTGTACCGGCCAGAATCGTTTTCTTTTCTTCCTCGCTGATCGCGGCGCCGAGGATCTTGCCGACGCCGGCAGCCGTGGAGCCGTCCGTTCCGTAAAGCATCCGCTCCGCGCCGATGCGCGCCGCACATTCCTCGATCACGGGGCTGTCGATCACGCTTCCGGAGATATCCAGAACAATGCTCGGGTATTGTTCGATCGCCTTCAGCTGCCAGTGCCAGTCGCCTCCGCCGGTGATATGCGCCATGATCAGGCTGGCCTCCGGGTAACGCCGGGCAACGTTTGCAAAATACTCGCCGTGCGAGATCCTCGGCTGCGATTCCGGTTCAAAATTGAGCTTGCCCGCATGCATCAGGATCGGCATATCCAGTTCGATGCATTTTTCAATCACGGGGAACTGCACCGGGTCATCCATCCGGTACTGGTGGTACATTTTAACGCCGACAAATCCGTTTGCCCGGCAGCGTTCGATCTCCTCAAGGGCTTCCTTCGTGAAGCCGGGATTGATAAAGCACATGCCGCGCAGGCGCTCCGGATAACGCTTCACCGCGCCCAGCACGACATCGTTCGCCGCGCGGAAACGCTCCGGCGGGCAGAACGGGTCTCCGGTCACCGGGGTGGAGATCAGGAACGTATCCGTGAAGGTACGCTCGCCGGAGAACAGGAGATCCTGCAGGGTGGCTTCGTTCAGAACGCCCGGCGCGCTCTCCCAGATATGCTCGTGCCAGTTGACGACGGGATTCTCCCGGAAAAGACGCATGGAATTTTCCAGATACTGCTGTGCCTCTGTTTTCATTTCAAATCGCCTCTTTCTGTTCCAATGACTCTATCTGCCATTATAACAGTTGGAAAACAGATGTCAATCAATAAAGTAAACGTTTCGTTACAAAATTCGAAAGTTTTTTAAGTCTTTCTTTTTTACGGAGCTCCCGATCCGTTGACAACACGTTTTCGCCGCGGTACAATGCATTCAGAAAAGCGGGGCAGCCTGCTCCGCCCGCCGAAAGGAAGAGATCGGAATGTCAGAATATAAAATGGCCCCGCCGCTGCAGCCCGGGGACACCATCGGCATCATTTCGCCGTGCAGCCGGTTGGAAAACGGCACGTTTGAGGCCGCGTTTGAAACGCTGCGTTCCAGAGGCTACCGCATTAAAAAATCCCGCTATCTGTACAGCGGGACAAACGGCTACGCCGGCAGCGAAGAAGAGCGCGCGGCCGATCTGAATGAGATGGTGCTGGACGACGAGGTAAAAATGGTGCTGTTCACCGGCGGATACGTCAGCAACGAGATCCTGCCGATGATCGATTACGCCGCGGCAGCAGCCCACCCGAAGCTTTATTCCAGCTACAGTGACGGGACCTCGATCCTGAACGCGATCTGGGCAAAAACAGGGCTTGTCACCTATTACGGGCAGGATCCCGGCGTCTTCTGCGAACCGGATGCGTATAACGACCGGTATTTTGACGGCTGGTTTGTTCATCCGCCGATGCAGGAGCTTGCGCCGCGCGTTCCGCGGCAGGTTTTGTCCGGAGGAACCGGCGAAGGCGTGATCGTGGGCGGCTACACCCTCAATTTTGCCATGATGATGGGCGGCGATTTCTTCCCCTTTGACGAATCGGAGGACTACCTGCTGATTCTGGAGGATCACGAGGCCTTCAACACCCCGGCCGAGGTGAGCGCGCTGCTTTCTCACATCGGGCAGAGCAGGCTGATGAAGCGCGTACGCGGGCTGCTCTTCGGCGATTATTCCGACCGGCCGAACGAAGAGCTGAACGGTGTTCTGCGCCGGTTCGGCTCGCGTTACGGAATCCCGGTGGTCTATTGCCGCGATTTCGGCCACGGGCGTTCCCACGCGGTGCTGCCGATCGGCGTGCGGGCCAGGCTGGACGCCGGTTCCGGAACGCTCCGGTTTCTTTGATTTTCCCCTTACAGCAAAAGGGATCCGAACGGCGGGCAAGCGCCCCGGTTCGGATCCCTCTTTTATTTTTCGGCTGGATGCTTTGTTACCCGCCGAAGCGGCCCGCCAGCAGCCAGATCACCACGGCTGCGGCAGCGATCCCGAAAACGATCAGCAGCGCTTTGCGGACAGGCTGCAGCTTTTCCCCGCTGCGGGGGTCGTATCCGCGCGGCGTCAGCTCCCCGCCGCAGGAGGGGCACCGGGTCATATGATCCAGCGCTTCTCTGCCGCAATGCGGACAAAGAACGATATGCTTCTGCAGCGAAGCCGGGCGCTTTTTTTATTATGCCCTTACGGCTGCCACCACAGCAGTACGGTGATGTAAAAACGGCGGGGCGAGCCAGCA
>JAQXJH010000110.1 GCA_029008595.1 Bacillota bacterium | reverse complement strand
GATCTGCAGCTTCGCCCGGATACTGCGCACATCCTCAAACCAGACCACATGCTCTCTGCCCGCGCTGCGATAGGTAAAAAACGGCGACTGTGCCGTTTCGTCATACTGCACGGGCACGCCGTACCGCCCCGCCAGAACAATTGCATACTGGTTTCCTATTGTGACGGCGCGGGTGATACCCTTTTGAAACGGCAGCGTCCAGTCATAACCGTAATTCGGGATCCCCAGCAGGATCTTTTCGGTCGGGATCTCCGTTTTTGCATAGCGCACCACGCGTTCCACCTGATCGACCGGCGCAACAGCCATCGGCGGCCCATAGGTGTATCCCCACTCATACGTCATCAGCAGGACCGTATCTGCCGCCGCGCCGATCGCCGCGTAATCGTGTGCCTCATAGAGCAGCCCCTTCTGCCCGGCGGCGGTCTTCGGCGCAAGATCGACATGAACAAAAAAGCCGTTTTCGTGCATCACGCCGGCAGCGTTCCGGATGAACGCCAGAAAGGCGTCGGCATCCTCGGGGCGGACATATTCAAAATCGATATCCATCCCGCGGTATCCCTTCTGATGCATCACCTGCACCAGCCCGTCAAGCACTTTGTTCTGCAGTTCGGGTTCCTCAAACAGCCGGGCGGCGCGTTCGGAGCTGAAGTTTCCCGTTTCGGTAATGGAGGAAAGCAGCAGCACCGGAGCGACGCCGAACCGCTTTGCCAGCCGGATCAGCGGCTCGTCGTCCGGTTCGATCAGCTCGCCGGAATCGGTAAATCCGTATCCGAAAATGGTGAGGGTCGTTAAAAACGGCAGCTCCCGTTTCAGAAGCGTCTGCGAAATATTCGGATAAGCGTAACCGTTGATCCGCGCAGGCCTCTGCGGCTCTTCCGTAAAGCGAACGGTCAGCTCGCGGCCGGGCAGAAGCTCCGGTTCCGCCGTCAGCCACGGATTATTCCTCAACAGCGCGGACGGCGTCGTTCCGAATTTCTGCGCGATGGAAAACAGGGAATCGCCGGAACGGACGGTATAGACCTGTTCCGGCTGCAGAATCAGCAGCGCCTGGCCGGGCGTCAGCTGCCCGGGCCGCTCCAGCCCGTTATCCGCGATCAGCCGCTGCGGCGAGATCCCGTACCGCCGCGCGATCGCCGCGACCGTATCGCCGCTTTGCACCACCAGAATCGTCACACCGGCTCACTTCCCCTCAAAAGATCCTTTCTATTATATATATGTATCGTGCCGGGAAAATGCACCCGCAGTTGCATCCGCAATAGCTTTTTGACATTTTTATGGTATACTGTATTCAGCGGAACAATGAAATAATGAAATCAACCGGTATCTGCACGGCAAAATACAAATTTGAGACAAGGAGAGGGAATATCCGTATGACGAACGGGAAGATCACGATCCGTCCGGAAGAACACAGGGATTACAAGAGCATTATTTCTCTGATCCTGCGTTCCTTTCAGGAAGGGACAGACTATTCCGACGGAACCGATATTATTGCATTGGTAGAGGAAATCAGGGATTCGAAATATTATATTCCGGAATTGTCCTTTGTTGCGGAATTGGATCACAAGGTGGTCGGTCATTTCTTGTTTTCGAAATTTCCGCTGTCGCCTTCCAGAGAAGGCGGCCATCATGATGAAACAAACTCCGGGATCGTTATGCTGGCGCCTGTATCGGTTCATGCCGATTATTTTCGTCAGGGAATCGGAACTGCCATGCTGACGATGGGAATTGAGAAGGTGAGAGAGGCGGGCTATAAAGGAATAACCGTTGAAGGAAATTACCGTTTCTACAACCGGGTCGGATTCCGGACGTCCTCAGAATATCATATTTTCCCGACAAGCGGATATCCGATGAAGGAACCGCGATGCATGATGTGTCAGGAGACCTATGAAGGCTCCCTGGCCGGTATACACGGTTATATCGTTTATGACATGTATTTCAACGCATAAACCGGAAGATCTCCGCGCAAAGAAAACAACCGCCTCCGATAACACAATACCCTGCGGGATCCGGGGATCCTGCAGGGTATCTTTGCGATCAGCATCTGTTCGTTTTTCCGGCCGCGCCTGACCGGTCTCCCTGCCGCTGCGGGGGAAAGCGAGGGTTTCGGCTTTTCCGTCATGCCGTTTCCCGTTCCGAAGAGAGCGGGCAGGAACGGCAGCGGGATCAGGCCTTGACCTCACTGCTGTAGGCGGAAACCTCTTCGCTGCCGCCGTCGGTTCCCGTTACCGTCGCCACCACATGAAGACGGTACGTTCCGCTGCCGGCTGCGATCTGGCGGGAGAAATAGCAATAATCATCGGTATACAGCTGCGTCCAGCTGTCGGCCTCATTCCACCACCAGAGCGTCTTTTTCTCCAGATACACCCGCATCATCACCGTTTTGATCGTTCCGGAATGCCCCGAAAGCACCGCGGTGCAGGTCGTCTTCCCATCGCTGATCGAAAGCGACGCCGTCAGCGTATTCGTATAGATGTAATACGGAGAGGCGCCGTCCGGCACGGCAAAGGTTTCTTCCGACACGGACGCCGCCGGAGCGCTCTCCTCGGCATACGACGCCATTGGCAGACCGGCGATCAGCATCACACAGCAGAGAACCGCACACAAAATTCTTTTTCCCGTCATTTTTATCATCCTCCTGTACTTTTGGTGTTTTTAAAACACCGCATTGATTATAACGAATTACGGAGGCGAAATGTGACGGTTTTTGCCGCAGCGATAAAAATTTTTTCGGAACCGCGCGGCAGCGGGGCGGAAGCTGCCGGAGCCGCCTTTTCAAACTCCCGTTCCGGTCACGGGCTGCTCAGCGATCCGGCGATCTGCATCATATCGCCCTGCGAAAGATTCCCGATCATCAGAAACGTGTTCCGCGTATCGTTCCAGACGAGGATATTGCCGGAATCCTTCTGAATAAAAATCCCGCCATACCCGCCGACCGATACCTCTTCCGTCCGCGCGTTTTCCGTGTCCAGATTATGGACGGCGTTGTCCAGCGTGCTCTGCTCGATCGAAAAATAATCGCCGGATGCATTCCGGTACACCGTATAAAATCCGGCCGGCGAACGGACCTGCCGGGTCTGTTCAAAGCCCTCCGGCAGAAAGGCAGGCTCACGATACTCCGATTCATGGGTTTGAGCAGACGGAAAAACAAGCGTGGAAAATGTTTCGTATACGGTGAACCGAAAAGACGGATCTGCCGCCGCCTTGACGCCGAAAACGCCGAGCGGCAGGGCCAGAAACGCCAGCAGAACGCAGGCCGCGCGCCGCCCGATGCCGTTTTGAAACGAAATGCGGCCGCGGGATTTCCGCTTTTGCCCGGCGATCATTTTCTGCATCCTCCGTTCAAAGGACGGAGAAAATCTGATCGGTTCCAGCGCCGCCTGACCCGGAAGCTCCGCAAGATATTCTGCTTCGTAACGCTCCAGCGCCTGCTTCAGGCAAAGCTCTTCCTGTTGAAGCTCTGACATCGTTTGATCACCCTTCCTTCTTCAGCGCCCTGCCGCCTGATCCTGGCACGGCGCAAAACTGCCGGGCGGCTTTGCAGCAATGGTCTGCCCGGTCTTTTCCGGAAAATTTTGCTCTCATAGATATAAACGATTCAGAAACAGGATTTGTGACAGGAAATTTCTGAATTTCCGTGAAAATTTTTTCTGGCCAAAAAAAACTGCGCGCTCCGGAGCAGAAGCTGCCGCCGGAGCACGCCGCGGGGGCTATGTTCAGCAAATGCTTTCGATCAGCCGGTCGGCGATCTCCAGGCAAAGGCCTGCCGATTCGTCCACCTGGTTCAGGAATTGCTGCGCGCCGCCGGTCACCGCATCCGACACGGTCTTGATGAACAGGCACGGTACGCCGCACCGGTTGCAGGTAAGCGCGATCCCGGCGGCCTCCATTTCGCAGATATCCGCGCCGAATTCCGCGTGCAGGCGCCGCTTCTGCTCCGGGCCGTCCACAAACTTATCGCCCGAGGCGCACGTTACCGGCTTCAGGTCGGGGCAAAGCTCCACCGCGCGCCGCACCAGCTCCGGCGTTGCGGGAATATAGATGCTGGGATAGTTCAGATAGCGGCCGACCTCGCAGTGATCCAGCGCGGAGGTATCAAAATCATAATGGACGACCCGCTCGATGATGCAGGTCTTTGCCAGATGCATTTCCTCCGTCAGTCCGCCGACCACGCCAAAGTTGACCACCAGATCCACCGCGAACTGCGAGATCAGAAACTGCGTTCCCGCGGCGGCGGCAATTTCGCCTGCGCCGCAGTCCAGCACGAACAGATTGTACCGCTCCGTTCTGTATTTTTTCACCCGGTACCCCGGGAACGAAAGCTCTTCCAGCTGTGCGCCGTATCTGTCGAGCACCGCCTGGATCTCCACCGCGACGACCATACCGATATTTTTCATGTTCCGTTTCATTCCTTTCGTTGTTTTCCGATCCCTTTTCCGCTCTGCGATCCGGTTCGGGGGACTGCAAAAGACTGATCGCTTTTTCGCCGGCGTTCAGTCGAAGGCAAGACCGTACGGCCAGCCCGAAAGGCTGCCGATGTTATAGATCTGCCGGTAACCGAGCGCAGCAAGCCTTTCGGCGGCCAGTTCTGCGCGCGCTCCCGTTTTGCAATACAGAAAAACAGGCGTCTCCTTGTCCGGAATGCGCTCTGCCGCCGTTGTTCCGGTGATGGTATCCACCGGGAAAAGGACAGCGCCGTCCGCGTGTCCCGTGATATATTCCTCTTCCTCCCGCACGTCGAACAGCAGCCATCCTTTCAGACGGTCCATCAGTTCTTTCGCCTCGTGGAAAGTTACTTTTCTGCAGCTGGACTCCATAATATTCCTCTCTGACGTTGTACATTTTCCACCCGGGCGAAAAAACTCCCGCGGCCTTTTTCCGGCTGCGCCGCCCGGATAAAACAAAGGCTCCCGCCGCTGCGGAAGCCTTTGAAAGCATTCGATTCGGAAAATCAGCGCTTGGAGAACTGCGGAGCGCGGCGGGCTGCTTTGAGACCGTACTTCTTGCGTTCCTTCATTCTCGGGTCGCGGGTCAGGAACCCGGCCTTTTTCAGCGCAGGGCGCAGGTTTTCGCTGTCGTACTGCAGCAGCGCGCGGGAGATCCCGTGGCGGATCGCACCGGCCTGACCGGTAACGCCGCCGCCGGCAACGCGGCAGACAATATCGAACTTATCGGCGGTTTCCGTCAGATTGAGCGGCTGGCGAACGATCAGCTTGAGGGTCTCGAGGCCGAAATAATCGTCAATGTCACGGTCGTTGATCGTGATCTTGCCGGTACCCTGATAAACTCTTACACGAGCGACGGAGCTCTTTCTTCTGCCGGTACCGTAAAAATAAGGTGCTTTCTCGTACATCGTTTACGTCCTCCTCTCAAAGTTCCCAGGCTTCGGGCTGCTGAGCTTCGTGCTTGTGCGCAGCGCCCTTGTAAATGCGAAGACGCGTGAGCGCTTCACGGCCGATGGTGGTGTCCGGGATCATGCCCTTGACAGCCAGACGCATGGCCTCTTCGGGACGCTCCGCCATCAGCGTGCTGTAGCCGACGGCTTTGAGGTGGCCGATGTAGCCGGTGTGACGGTAGGCGACCTTCTTTTCCAGCTTATTGCCGGTCAGGACAGCCTTTTCTGCATTGATGATGATGACATGGTCGCCGCAGTCCACATGGGGAGCAAAGGTGACCTTCTGCTTGCCGCGAAGAAGAACGGCGGCCTGTGCAGCAACGCGGCCGAGCGGCTTGCCCGCAGCGTCGAGAACATACCATTTGCGCGTAACTTCGCCTGCTTTCGGCATGGTAGTATTCATAGCATTTCCCTCCAATAATCGATGAAACGGCAGCGCCGTTGGGCGCACTTCCGCAAAATTGCTCCATTATAGTACCACGGCGGCAAGGGCTTGTCAACACCTTTTTCGCATTTTTTTAATTTAGATCATGTTTTGCTCTCGATTTCGCCTGTTTTTGGCCTGTTTCTCCTTCTGACGCAGGTGCTGTTTCAGTTTTTCTGCTTCAGGTGATCTCGAGCGCATTCCGGTCGGGTTTTCGGGAGACACCGAGCGCGTCCGCGCGTCCGAGATCCGCGAAAGATTTTCCAGAGAAACACCCAGTCCGTTGAACATCAGATCCATCTCCTTATTGCCCTTGTTCTGTATTTTTTCTTTCTCCGCGCTGTACATGCGCCAGCGCAGCGCAGATCAGCAGCGCAGCGGCAGCCAGCGCCACCCATGCCAGCAGCGCCGAACCCCAGCCGCAGCGTTCCGCCAGCAGCCCGATGCCGTAGGTCGAGATCGCCGTTCCGCCGTAGGTGATAAAATTGAAAAAGCCCGAAACCGACGCCGCGCGGCCGTATTTTCCGAACCGCAGCGGAAACAGGCTGACGATCATCAGGTTGATCCCTTCCATGGACGCGGTGATCAGCGCAAAGCAGAGGATGCTCCCGGCCATGCTGTTTTTTCCGAAGGTGATCAGGCAGCAGAGTGCCACTGTGGCCACCGCAAAGAATGCCGCCGAGGTCGCCGTTTCCGTATGCAGCCACCGTTTCTGCACAAAACGCGCCGTATACGGCCCTGCCAGATTGACCACCGGCAGCAGCGTGGAGATCAGGACGGCAAACGCCGGATCCGTCCAGAAATTCTCGCTGACATAGGTCGGCACCCAGGAGGTAACGCCGTCGCGCAGAACGCCCTGGATCAGCGTCGGAATCACAAGCAGCAGCACCGGCGCGGTCAGCAGGATCTTCCGCAGCGGGACTCCGCTCTTTGCGGCCGGTTCCGTCTGCTGCTCCTGCGGCAGCTCCAGCTCTTCGGCGCGTTTTTCCACGCGCGGAAATCCGACCGCCCAAACCGCGCCGATCAGCAGCATCCAGCCGCCCGCCAGCCAAAACGTGGAACGCCAGCCCCAAAGCGAGATCTCGCCTGCGCAGAGCAGATAGGAAACCATCGTTCCCACCGCGACCGAGGTGGACATGTTGACCGAACAGCGCATTTTGTCCTCGGTCAGCAGCAGCTCGCAGAGGATCCGCAGGATCGGCGGCCACAGCATCGAAAGCGCATACCCGTTCACCGCCCAGAGCGGCAGCATCAGCCACGAAGCCTGCACCGCCCCCATGGCAAGATTGCACGCGCCGGAAAGCAGCGTCCCGATCAGGATGAGCCGCTGCGGGCGGAATTTATCGCCCAGCACGCCGTTGCAGAGCTGCCCGACGGCATAGCTGATAAAAAACACGGTATTGATCAGCCCGGCGCGATCCTTGGCCAGAAAACCGCTGCCGATCATCTCCGTCATCGCTGCGGAAAAGTTTCTTTTGGCAAGGTACGCCGAAAAATAAACCGCCCAGCACAGCGCAAACAGCAGCCAGACCGCGCGGGGATGAATCAGTTTTCGTTCCTTCTGCATGCCAATCCTCTTTTCTTCGCCGTTTTTTCAGGCAATGATAATTCTGACGCCGCTCTGCTCCAGAACCGCGGTCATCCCGGCAGGGAGCGGCTGTTTGGCGTCCGTGACCAGCGTATTCAGCTGCGCCGGCTCCGCATAGCGGTAAACGCTGCGGCGGCCGAACTTTTCGCTGCCGGCCAGCAGAACGGTTTCTCTTGCCCGGGCGATCATCCCGGCGGCAAGCGCGCCGTTTTCCGCCGTGCCCATGTAAATTCCGCTGCTGTCCGCCGCCGTTGCGCTGACAAAAACACGGTCAAACGAAAACCGTTCCAGATGCTCCGCCGTCAGCGCGCCGCCGGTCATCTGCTCGCGTTCATCCAGCAGCCCGCCCAGAAAATAGACGCTGCCCTCAAACTCCCCGGTCCGCTTTTTGTTCATCAGAAGACACAGAACGGGAACCGACGCCGTTACTACCGTTACACCGCGGCAGCCGGACATGGCTTCGGCCATGGCTTCGGTCGTTACGCCGCCGTCCATTGCAATGATCTCGTTTTCTCCCACCAGCGCCGCAGCGGCTCTGCCCAGCCGCATCCGTTCTTCGCGGTTTTCCGCTGCGCGGGCTTCAAACGGCGGATCCAACCGCATGGCCTGCACCGGCAGCGCGCCGCCATGCACTCTGCGCAGCAGATGGTTCCGTTCCAGCAGGGCAATGTCCCTCCGGACGGTCTCTTCGGAAACCGAAAACTCCTGCGCCAGCGCGCCGACCTGCACCTGCCCCTGTTCGCGCAGCCGCCTGCAGATCAGCCGCTGTCTTTCATCTGCCAGCATCATGGATCCATCCTTTCTTCCGCAGCTTCGCCGGGCTGCAAAATAAAAAAGCTTTCGTGTACTTTATCGTACTGCGAAAGCTCACAAAAGTCAACAAAAACACAAAAATTCAAACATCCCGCCGTTCTCCCCGGTCGGAAAGCAGCGGCACAAGCCGCGGTTCCAGCAAACCGAAGAGCAGACCCGTCAGCGTTCCGGTCAGCGCCGCAAACAGCAGCAGCCACGGCAGATATCCGAACACCGCCGGTGTCAGCAGCAGCGCCGCCGCGGCCAGCTGGCCCAGATTATGCCCGACCGCCCCGGCGATCCCGATGCCGATATAACCGAAGCGCGGGCTTTTCAGCAACAGGAACGTCACCGCCGTGCTGAGCAGACCGCCGCAAAGGCTGAGCAGCCCTGCGGAAACGCCCCTGGTCAGCCCGGCAAACAGCGCCTTGCACACCGCCACGGAAAGCGCCGGGCCAAGCCCCATGCTGCCCGCCGCCAGCATACACGCAAGGTTGGAAAACCCCGGCTTTGCGCCGGGCGGCAAAAACGGCAGGGCGGGGAAAAGCGATTCCGCCGCCGAAAGCGCGATCGCGGCTGCGGCAAGCATTCCGGTCCGCGTCAGCCGAAGCGTCTCTCTGCGCAAATTCATCTGCATCCGGTCAGGCTCCTTTCCTGCTTCCGGCCCGGCAACGCTCAATCCGCGATCCCGAACAGCTCCGCAAAAAGCGCCGGCTGGTCTTCCTTTGCCACCGGACGCCGCTCCTGAACGGTTCCGTCCGCAAAGCGGATCAGCTCGTCGCCGAACATGGAAAAATGCTCCTTCCCGCGCACGATGGAGATCCGATTGATCTTGTTCAGCGGGGAATCGGGGTGCTTTTCGCACCAGAACGACGGCATTTCGTAATCCAGATCGGTCTGCGGTTCCTCGGTAAACGCATAGACCGGCCAGAAATCATGGTGGGCAAGCCGCTGGTACAGCATCCAACCGAAGAATTCATCCTGCTCCAGCCGGTATTCCGCGACGCCGTCGCTCTGCACCAGCCCCGGCTCCATGCGCAGCGCGATGCGCTGCATTTCCCGGTTCATCCCCGCGTCGCAGAGAAAATCGCCGTCCTCCGCGCGCACCCGCAGCACCCTGTGCCGCCGCGCCTGCACCTCGGTTTTGCCCAACAGCATCCGGGCGGCGTATTCCGTGACCGAAAAACCCATCGCCCGCAGCGCATGGGCCATCAGCCCGTTGACCTCGAAGCAGTACCCGCCCCGCCGGCGGAGCACCAGCTTATCGAATAATGCTTCGGAGGAAAGCTTCAGCGGGATCCCCCGCAGCAGATCCAGATTTTCATATGGGATCGCGGCCAGCTGCGCCGACTGGATCCGGCTGAGCGTTTCCCCGGTGAGCGGCAGTCCGTTCTGCGGCAAAAACTGCTCTCCCAGCCCGATCCGCTCCAGATATTGTTTCAGTTCCTCTGTCTTCAACGCCGTGCGCTCCCTTCTCTTTCCGGAAGAATGCCGGGTTTTCCACAGAGTTTTAAAACCTTGTGGAAAACCCGGGCTGTTATTTAAAATTTTTTCCCGTTTCAATGCCCGATGAACTGCGTTTCGGGCTTTTTGAATTCCGCCAGACGGTTCCGGTACATCTCCCGGACGGCGTCTTCGAACGCGAGTTCCGGTTCTGCGCCGAGCAGCGTCAGCAGATATTTTGTAAACTGCGGATTGAGCACAAGCACCGAGCCGAGCAGCTGTGTGGCAAACAGGTTGCCGCGGCGGATCCCGTCGAACGGCGTTTCGGGATTGATCCCCGTGCCGCGCTCCATCCGGGCCAGACTGCAGCCGCTGTTGTCGCCGTACCATTGGGTAAACTGATGCTTGAAGCCGACGATCTCACCCCATTCGGATTCGCCGAGGAACAGCGAATTGAAGCGGTCGAACAGCTTGCGCTTTGCCGTAAACGGCAGGATCCCCAGCCCTTTGAGCGTTTCGCCGGTATCGCAGTCGGAAATTTCTTCAAACAGCACCTCGGCGGCGTTCCCCGTAAACAGAAACACAGTTCCGTCTTCGATCAGCTTCAGAATCGTCCCGCGGTAAGGCGTCAACCGTTCGATCACCAGCTGCTGGGTGTGTTCACTCATCGGCCCAAGGTATACCATCTGCACCCCGCCGGAAGCGAACGCAGGGGAGTCGTTCAGCCCGGTGTACACGAATTCCGCCTGCGGAAGGCATTTTTTCAGATACCGGTGGTTCATGGAATCCCCGGCAAGATTACAGACTTCGGAATACAGAATCTCAATTTTCATCGGAGCAACATCCTTTCGCAAAAATCCACGCTGCGCCCTCCGGTTCGGCAGGGCAGCTCACCGCACGGCAGCCTCTTCTTTTTCTGCCGCCGCGCCGCCTGATTCCGCAGCAAGGATCCTTTCGCGGATCTTGTCGCGCAGACCGAACGCCACCTTGGCGTGCCAGATCTCATGGATCACATAATAATGCATTTCCGGTTCGCCGTAGGAAAGGCAGTCCGGTGTCTGCTGCTCGTCGTCGATGCAGGCAAACTTTTCTTCCGGGATGCCCGCCATCAACAGACGGAAGCGATATTCCCGCTGGCGCACACCGGCAATCACGATCTTATGGATGTGCGGATCGTTGAGGAATTCAAAATCGGTGTCGAAGACCCATGCGGTATCCTCCGAGGAGGACGCGCGGTCGAACACATCGTCCAGCATGATGATCAGCTGCTTTTCGCCGGGCAGATTTTTGATGTACTCAAACGCACGCGAGCAGGCGACCGAATTTTTGCCCTTTGCAAGCTGCGTCACGATCTCGCACGAGCCGGCCTCGGTGCGGGAATAGCGCGTTTCGGTCACCTTCAGTCTGGAAAACGCCTCTGCAATCTGCTCGCGGGCAATACCCATGGCGCGCAGCAGCGTAATGATGGCCGTTTCGTTGTACATATTGAAAATGCTGTCGTTCACCAGCGGATAAACCGTTTCGGTCTCTCCCTCGCGGATGGTGAGCGTTTTGTTCGGCAGATCCGGCTGCCGGCCGAGCACATCGGGCGTTTCCGACACAAGGCCGCATTTTTCGCAGCGGGCGCGGCCGATATGGTGGTATTTGATCGTATCGTAGACCAGCGGCGCCTGACAGACGGGGCAGACGCGCGCGTCGTTGACCAGATTCACGCACCGGGTCACGTCGCTTTCCAGCCGGTCCAGCCCGAAAAAGTGCTTCTGTTCGCGCGGCACCTGCGGCGCGATCCGCGAAGAGATCAGATCGTCGGCGTTCAGGATCAGCTGCGTTTCCGCCGGAATGCCGCTGCTGACGATGGAGGCGATGTAGTCCGGGTGCGCGTTGTTGTTGACCGAATCGCGGAACAGGCCGGTCACCATCAGGTACTGCGGGTGCAGCAGCTCGCACATCTGCCGTGTGCGGCGCTCGTCGATCTCAAACACGCCGATATCCGCCTTCGGCTTTCCCGTTACGGTGGAGCCGTAAATCAGCATGGACTTGATGCCGTCGAGCGCATTGAAGCCCATGTTGTTGCACACCACCCGGTACCCCATGGAGGTGAACAGGTCGCAAAGCATGTTGCAGACGGTGGTCTTGCCGTCGGTACCGGTCACGGCGATGACCGTTTTCGGCCGCTGCAGCTCTTCGCCGGGGAAATCCGGCATGATCTTTTTTGCGACCCGGCCGGGCAGGTGCCACGCGGCATTCTTTTTTGCCGCGATCAGCACATTCTGAGCTGCCTTTGCCGCAGCCATTGCCGTAATGAATCTTACTTTTGACATATTCAGACCACATTCCTTTCGGGAAATGCAATTTCAGAACGATCCGGGCCGGAAACCCTTTTTCACAAAGCCCGGCGCCGCGGAACGGACGGTTTCACCGCAGCAGAAAGGCGGCCGGAAACGGAAAATTCCTTCTGTTCCGTTTTCCGGCCGCCCTGCGGTCATCGCTGCTTATGGTTCTTCCTCTTCGGGCGCGGCATCCGTTTCTTCTGCCGCTTCGGCTTCCATTTCGGCCTCGCTTTCGGCGCCCTCGTCGGCGTCGCTGCCGTCGTCCTCAATCGTTTCGGTGACCTCGCCCTCCTCGTGCGGAACGCGGGCCAGCGTGACGACCCGGCTGTCTTCGGCCAGACGCATCACCTTGACGCCCTTGGACGGACGGGCGCATTCGCGGATCTCTCCGGCGCAGACGCGGATGATCACGCCGTCGGACGAAATGATGATCACGTCGTCGTTTTCCGGATCGACCACCAGAACGGTCGCGACCTCGCCGTATTTTTCGGTATGGTAATTCTTCAGGCCCTTGCCGCCGCGCGACTGCATGCGGTAGTTTTCGATCGGGGAAAGGCGGCCGTAGCCCGTTTCGGAAACGGTGAGCACCTTTTGCCCGGCGTGGAGCACCGCCATGCCGACCACCTCGTCGCCTTCGCCGAGCGTGATCGCTTTGACGCCGCGCGCCGTTCTGCCCATCCCGCGGACGTCGGTTTCGGCAAAGCGGATGGCCATTCCTTTGCGGGTCGCGACCAGCAGCTCGCTTTCGCCCTTTGTCATGCGCACCCATGCCAGCTCGTCGCCCTCCATCAGATCGATGGCGATCAGCCCGCCCTTGCGCGCCGTGTTGTAAGCGGAAAGGTCGGTGCGCTTGATGATGCCGCGGCGCGTCACCATCACAAGGAAGCGATCCTCCTCAAACTGCGGCACACGGATCACCGAGGTGATCTTTTCCTCCTGCGCCAGCGGCAGCAGGTTGGCAATATTCATTCCCTTCGAGGTGCGGCTTCCCTCCGGGATCTCGTAGGCCTTCAGGCGGTAAACGCGGCCGAGGTTCGTAAAGAACAGCACATAATCGTGCGAATTGCAGACGAACATTTCCGTCGCAACGTCCTCCTCGCGGCGTCCCACGCCGGTGATTCCACGGCCGCCGCGGCGCTGCGCCGTAAAGGTATCGACCGGCTGGCGCTTTGCGTAGCCGAAGTTGGTCAGCGTCAGCACGCATTCCTCCTGCGGGATCAAGTCTTCGATATCGACTTCGCCGCTGATGGACGCGATCTCCGTGCGGCGGTCGTCCTTGTATTTGTCGCGGATCGCGACCGATTCGGTGCGCAGGATCTCCTTGCGGCGGATCTCGCTGGAAAGAATATCGCGGAAATCGGCAATTTTTTCTTTCAGCTGCGCCGATTCGTCCAGAATCTTGTCGCGCTCCAGCCCGGTCAGCTGACCAAGGCGCATGGCGACGATCGCGCCGGCCTGCGCATCGTCCAGACCGAACCGTTCCATCAGCGCCGTTTTGCCTTCGGGAACCGATTTGGACGCGCGAAGGATCGAGATGACCTCGTCGATGAAATCGAGCGCAACAATCAGGCCTTCCAGAATATGCTCGCGTTCCTCCGCCTTTCGCAAGTCAAAGCGGGTGCGGCGGGTAATGACGTCGAGCTGAAAATCGATATAGTTCTGCAGGATCTCCTTCAGCGTCAGCACCTTCGGCTCGTCGTTGACGATCGCCAGCATGATGACGCCGAACGTCACCTGCATCTGGGTATAGCTGTAAAGCTGGTTCAGCACGATCTGCGGAGAAGCGTCGCGCTTGACGTCGATGACCACGCACATTCCGTCCTTATCGGAATGGTCGGTGACATAAGCGATCCCTTCGATGCGCTTTTCCTTCGCCATTTCGGCAATGGATTCCACCAGGCGCGCCTTGTTCACCTGATACGGCAGCTCGGTGACGATGATGCGCGCTTTGCCGTTCTTTTCTTCTTCAATTTCCGCGCGCGCACGCAGATAGATGCGGCCGCGGCCCGTTGCGTAGGCGGCACGGATGCCGCTGCGGCCCATGATGATGCCGCCGGTGGGGAAATCCGGCCCCTTGATGTGTTCCATCAGCTCGTCCAGCGAAGCGTCCGGGTTATCGATCAGGCAGCACATGCCGTCGATGACCTCGGCAAGATTATGCGGCGGAATGTTGGTCGCCATACCGACCGCAATACCGGTGGAACCGTTGACAAGCAGATTCGGAAAACGGGAGGGGAGATACACCGGCTCCTTCAGGCGGTCGTCGTAGTTCGGCTGAAATTCGACGGTATCCTTTTCGATATCGGTCAGCATATCGACCGACATTTTTCCCATGCGCGCTTCGGTATAACGGTAAGCGGCGGGCGGGTCTCCGTCAACGGAGCCGAAGTTTCCGTGGCCGTCCACCAGCGGATAACGCATCGAAAAATCCTGCGCAAGGCGGACGAGCGCATCGTAGACCGAAGCGTCGCCGTGCGGATGATAGCGGCCGAGCACGGTACCGACGGTATCGGCGCATTTGCGGTAGGCGGAATCCGGCGTGATATTGTTTTCGTACATCGTGTAAAGGATCCGGCGGTGAACCGGCTTCAGGCCGTCGCGCACATCGGGCAGCGCGCGGCCGACGATCACCGACATGGAATAGGCAAGATACGCCTTTTTCATTTCCTTTTCAATGCCGATGTTGACTATTTTTTGTTCCAGTTCCTGATCTTCCATTGCTTGTAACCATTCCTTTCAAAAACGGAAGCTCCGTTCCGTTGAGGATCTTCTCTGTTCCCGGCCGGTCAGCGCGGGATCACACCGGAGCTGCTCTTATAATCCGGGCAGCAGCGAACCAGCAGGCGGCGCAGCTCCCCGAAAGCCTCCGGCGAAAGATTTTTCTTGCGGATCTTCAGCTGTTTGCCCGGCGCGCCGATCCCGCCGATCAAAAATGCGGAAGCCGTTTCACGCACTCTGACATCGGCCCAGTCGGTCAGCAGGCTGTTGCGGCCGGTGTCGGTGCCGAAGCCTGCCGGGATCAGCATAATGCGCAGCCGCGGTTCCGCGCGCAGGGCGCTTTTGGCCGAGATCCGGAGCATCAGCTGCGTTAGTCCGCACAGCAGCACGAAGAAAGCGCCCCAGCACCACCAGAAAAACGCGCCGGTAAACAGGGATTCCTGCCATTCGGCGGTCAGCAGTACGGCAAGGCAGAGCGAAAACAGCGCGCTGAACACAACGGTCGTCAGCCAGCCCTTTACCACAGCTCTGTTCGGCAGGTCGAGCACAAACGGCGGGAACTGCTGCGCGCTCTGCGGAACGGCAGCCGCCGATACCGCCGCATGCAGCGGCGAAACGGGCAGCTCCTCCGCCGGAAAATCGGGTGTTCCGCACGCACGGATCGCCGAAAAAAAGCGAAACCGGGAAGAAAGCTTTGCCAGCAGCAGATTGTGCAGATACGCTGCGGCAGAAGAATCCACCGCACCGGCCGGGATGATGATGATCTGCATCCCGCACCACAACAGCAGCATTTCTCCGTTTTCCGCCGCGCCGCCGATTTCGTTCCAGAAAAACACGGAACGCCCTTTCCTGGAAACGGACTCCACGCGGTCGTCAAAGATCCAGATGCAGCGCGGTTCGGAAAATTCCGGTTCCTTTTCATACGCCCGCCGGGCCGAAAACGAAACGGCAGCACGCTGCAGCAGCGGCGTAAGCAGCGCGAACAGCGGCAGCGGCAGCAAAAACAGCAGATCGTTTTCCTGCCCGCCCGACGCTATGTACGAAAACACCACCGAGCCGATGCTGAACGCAAGCAGAACCCCAGCAAGGATCGAAAGAACGCGGGTCGCGCTCTGGCGGGCGCGTAAAAACAGCCGGTTGGCGCCGATATATTCTTTTTCCTGTACACTGACCCGCAGTTTGATGAGCAGCGGGCCGCCGGGCACGGAAACGGGCTGCCGGCCGGAGAATTCCTGCGTCATAACGATGTTCCTCCCTTTCCAGATATCCGGGCTGTTCTACACCGAACGGTCGACGTATTTTCCCTTCAGCTGCCGCTGCAGCAGCGCGGAAGCCTGCTCCAGCTCTTCGGGCTTTGCCGTCCGGAGCGCCACGGCGACCGAATCGCCCACACCGAAAAACAGAAGAAAAAAGTGCTCCGTGCGGATGCACCGATGTAAAATCTCATAAGGATAAAATCCGTCGCAGCGGTCGTTTCTGATATGCACACCCGTTTCGCACAGCTCCACGGTCTGTGCCGAAAGCTTGCTGCGGATCTTTGCATATTCCTTCTGCGCGCGCCGGGCGACCAGCAGCGGCTCAAACAGCGAAAAATATCCTGCCGCAAAAAATCCGGTGACGATGCAGAGACCCCACGCGATGTAATTCAGAAAATGATGGGAAAACAGCGCCGCGCCCGCCGTTCCGCCCAGAATCATTGCGATCCCGATCAGCGTCAGCGCCGTTCTGTCCCGCTTGCCGCAGCTGAGCTTTGCACAGTCCAGCCGATAGCAGCAGTAGTCCTCTTCTGTTGTCAGAAACGAAAATGAAACGACAGGCGCTTCCACGGCGGCCACCCCCCTCGGACGATCATGTATGCGCAAGCAACGGAAAACGCAGCGGCCGTCCGGCAAACGGATTTTCCTTCCCCTTCAGCCAGAACAGCGCATCGTCGTCGTTTTCCAGCTTTTCCACCCTGCAGCCGGCGGTATCGGCCGGAAACCAGCCCAGCTCGATCCGGCGCGTGCCGGGAAGGGCCGCTGTCCGCAGGATCTGCTCCGGATCCTTTTCCCCGCTGCAGAAAATATCGTAGCAGATCATGGTTTCGCCGTCCTGTTCCGCCAGAACGACGGCGTCCTGCTCCGGAACAAAAAATACCCCGTCCCGCAATACGGAGGACGTATAAAACTGAATCAGCTCCCAGTTCTGTTCCATGCGCAGCACGGCAAACGGATTGGAACGCGCGGCATGCTCCTTCAGCAGGGCAAACTCCTCCGGATCGGAAAGCGAAAGCCGCCGGGCGGAGCCAAATCCTCCGGCAACGGGCTTTACACAGCGGTATTCCCGGGTGCGTTCAAAGCCGAACCGGGGGTAAAACTCCAGCACGCTGCTGTTGGCAAACAGAAAGAGCCAGTCGCAGTCTGCGCGGTTTTCCAGCAGAACCGTCTGCATCAGAAAGGCCGCAAGCCCGTTTTTCCGGTATGCCGGGCCGGTCATCACGGTGCCGAGCTGCACCGCGCTCCGGGCGGTTTTGTCCAGCCGGAAGCGCATCGGGCTTACCGAGACGTTGGAAACCGCTTTTCCCCCGCTGAATAACGTATAGGGGCGGTAATTATTCTTCCAGCAGCCTGCCCGGTACCACGATTCGAACGAAATTCCGAACGTCTGTTTTGCCAGCGCGTCAAATTCCGCCCGCAGCAGCGAGTCTTCTGCGATCTCTTTTTTCAGTTCTGCCTGCAATCCGATCCCTCTTTTCTCTGCGCTACAGTTTCAGGCGGCGGTAGCGTCCGGCGAAGGTTTCCTGCATTTTTTCCGAAAAGTGCTCCCGCTCCTCTTCGGGGATCACATTTTTCAGAATGATCAACGGATCGCGTTCCCGCCCGCCGCAGAACACAAAGCTCTGTTCCGTTTCGGCGCAGAAGGCCGTTTCGGACCAGTAGCCCGTGCGCGTTTCGTAGCGGTTTTTCAGCGTATAGCCGTCCCGCGTTACGGTCAGCTCCGTTTCACACTGCAGCAGCCGATTGGTGCGGTACATCCGCACTGCTTCCATCTGCACCCGCTGGGGAAGGATCGTGGCTTCATACGCCGCCATACAGATACAGAACAGCACATAAGTCAGCGACGTGATGGAACGGATCCATTGGCTCTTTGCCAGATCCGGCAGCGCAAACGAAAGAAAAAACAGGCTCAGCACCGTCAGCATCCCCAGAAAAAGCTTCTGGTACTTCAGCCGTCCGACGGCTTTTTCGCGGACGATCCAATTATCCTCGAATTCATCCGGAGAAAGCAGCTGCGTTGCCGTAAACAGCTGCTGATCATAAAACGACGCCATGTTTTTCCTCCCTTCGTTCCTTCGCCGCAGAATTCTGTTCCGTTACGGATTTCTTTTTCTGCGTTTCGGCTTTTCGGGCGTGGTCTTCTGTGCGATCAGCGGGAACCACCGCTCCTGTTGTTCCGGCGAGAAAGCGCTTTTGGGGATCACGGTCATGCGGCCGAACGAGGTTTCAAGCAGAAGAAGCTCCTCCGTCTGCCAGAAGAAGCCGGAACCGTCGAGCGGAAATTCCCATTGCCCTCCGCCTTCTCCGATCGTTAAATTTTCCGGCGCAAGCGCGACCCGGACTTCCTTTCCGGGCACTGCACTGCGCGCGCGGGAACGCAGTCCGAGCCACGGCACCAGCCAGATCATGGCGATCACCGCAAAGCTGACGATGCCGAGAAAAAGCCCGCTGCCGTCCTGATAACAGAAATACGAGATCAGAAACCCTGCGCCGAGCACCGCCAGCAGAACGGTCTGCACAACGGCCCGCACGCCCTGGGTACGGAAGATCCCGCGGGAACGCAGCGCGCGGTAAAGCTGTTCTTCCGTCAGCCGGAAGCAGATCGTCTCCGGCTGCGGCGCAGCAATGTTTTTATCCAGTTCTTCCATGAAACCCTCCGGAAAATTTTCCTGCCGGTCAGATATCCAGCTCCCCGGCATATTTTGCATTCTGCTCAATGAATTCCTTGCGCGGTTCGACCTTGTCGCCCATCAGAACGGTAAACGTTTCGTCGGCAGAAGCAAGATCCTCATCCGAAAGCTCCACGCGAAGCATCGTGCGCGTTGCGGGATCCATCGTCGTCTCCCAGAGCTGATGCGGATCCATTTCGCCGAGACCCTTGTAGCGCTGGATCGCCGCATTGCCGCCAAGTTCCTGAATGATCCTGTCGCGCTGGGCGTCGGTATAGGCATACAGATGCTTTTTGCCCTTGCTGAGCTTATAAAGCGGCGGCTGCGCAAGGTAAACGTGCCCCTGCTCGATCAGCGGGCGCATAAAGCGGAAGAAAAACGTCAGCAGCAGCGTGCGGATGTGAGAACCGTCGACATCGGCATCCGCCATGATGATGACCTTGCCGTAGCGCAGCTTTTCAATATTGAATTCATCGCCGATCCCGGTGCCGAGCGCCGTGATGACCGGCATCAGCTTATCGTTGCCGTAAACGCGGTCCAGCCGCGCTTTTTCCACGTTGAGCATCTTTCCCCAAAGCGGAAGGATCGCCTGAAAACGGCGGTCGCGTCCGCCCTTGGCGGAGCCGCCTGCCGAATCGCCCTCCACGATGTAGATCTCCGTCTCGTTCACATCGCGCGACTGGCAGTCCGCCAGCTTGCCGGGCAGCGACGCCGATTCCATCGCCGATTTGCGCTGCACAAGCTCGCGGGCCTTTTTTGCAGCCTCCCGCGCGCGCGCGGCGGTCAGCGCCTTATCAAAAATGGCGCGCGCCGTTGCGGGGTTTTCCTCCAGATAGGCCGAAAGGTTTTCCGAAATGGTCTTGTCCACCAGCCCGCGGATCTCGGTATTGCCGAGGCGCGCCTTTGTCTGGCCTTCAAACTGCGCTTCCTTGATCTTGATGCTGATGATCGCGGTAAGCCCCTCGCGCACATCCTCGCCGCTCAGGTTTTTGTCGCTGTCCTTCAAAATGCCGTATTTGCGGGCATAATCGTTCATCACGCGGGTCAGGGCGCGCTTGAAGCCTTCCTCGTGCGTTCCGCCGTCGGTGGTGTGGATGTTGTTTGCAAAGGAAATGATCAGCTCGTTATAGCTGTCGTTATACTGCATCGCGATCTCCGCGGTGGAGTTATGGTCAGCCGCTTCGGCGGAAAAATGCAGGATATCCGGGTGGAGCACTTCCAGTCCGCGCTTTTTGTGGATGTAGTCCACATAGCTGCTCAGCCCGCCGTGATAGCAGTAATTTTCCTGCCGTACGGAATCCGGTTCGCGTTCGTCGCGCAGCTCGATGTGGATCCCGGCGTTCAGAAATGCCTGCTCGCGCAGCCGCTGGGCCAGAATATCGTATTCATACACCAGCGTTTCGGTAAAGATCTCCCCGTCCGGCTTGAAGGTGACATGCGTACCGGTTTTGCCGGTGGTACCGGTCACATGCAGGTCGCAGACGGCGTTTCCTCGTTCAAAGCGCTGAAAATAAATTTTCCCTTCGTGATAGACCTCGACCTCCAGCCATTCGCTCAGCGCATTGACGACCGAGGCGCCCACGCCGTGCAGACCGCCGGAGACCTTGTATCCGCCGCCGCCGAATTTTCCGCCGGCGTGCAGAATGGTGAAGACGACGGTGACCGCGGGCAGGCCGGTTTTTTCCTGTATCCCGACCGGGATGCCGCGGCCGTTGTCGGTCACGCTGATAATATTGTCCGGCTCGATCACCACGTCGATCTTGTCGCAGTAACCGGCCAGAGCCTCGTCGATGGAATTATCCACGATCTCATAAACAAGATGGTGCAGCCCGCGGGGACCGGTGGAACCGATATACATGCCGGGGCGTTTCCGGACTGCCTCCAGCCCTTCGAGCACCTGAATTTGTTCCGCGCCGTAGGCAGCGTCGGTATGAGTATTAGGATTGTTATCCAAAAAGACCCCTCCAGATTCTTTCGCCGGCCGAAGCCCGGCGGGCGATTTTCAAAAACAGCCTTCTGCGTTTATTATAACACATTTTACGGTGGTTTCCAAAGTTTTTTTCAAAAATTCTTTAAAAATGGCTCTGTGGGCTTATCAGGGCCGTTATTTTTCGTTTTTTTCAGGGAGCTGCGGTTTGTTTTTTCCGTAAAGTCTTTTTTTCGGTCTGCAGCGGACGGCCCGCAGCGTGAACGGATACAGAAAAAACGCTCCCGTCACAAAAATGAGCGTAAAGAAAAAGACCGGCATCATATCGGTCGAGACCCTGATCACCAGGCGGATCATCCCCATGCAGAGCAGGGCCGTGACGAGCCAGAGGATCAGGCTGGCCAGCCCGGGCCGGCAGCGGAATCTCTGTCCGCACCGGCAATGCTGCGCAAACAGCATCGGTTTTGCGGCCAGCCGGCGGTAGGGGATCGCTCTGCCGCATTCCGGGCAGCGCGGCAGCGCAAAAAACGGAGATCGCTTTTTTAAAACAGGAGCCGGCGTATTCTGCGCCGGCGCTGCCTTTCTTTTCTTTTTTGCCATATCGTTTCCTTTCGCGGCCGTTATCTGGAATGACGCGCCCTGGCGCGGTTCTTCTGCGCGCGGCGGTATCTTTCCCCGGCGGAAAGCTGTTCGGCCGGGGCGGGCCCGTTCACGATGATGGTCGGTTCTTCAACGGGCGTTTCTTCTTCAAAGGCTTCCGGAACGGCGGCAGGCTCCGCCGTTTCCGGTTCGTCGTAATCCTCCGGCGAAAAACCGACAAACATTTGCTGCGCTTCCTCGCTCAGAGAATCGTTCCGGGCTTCCTCCGGAACATTCGCAAGCTTCTGCTGCAGGCTGACCGGCATGGACTCCCGATCCGGAAAACCGCCCAGCTTTCCTTCCACCACACACTTGGTCGGCAGAAGAAACACCGGGATCAGCACATAGATCACCGCCAGCACCAGCGCCATCAGCACAAAGAATTTCCACGAGGGAAGGCCGCCGTGTGCCAGCCGGCTGAGAAAAACGCCGGCTGCCGTGGCCGCCAGCGCCAGAAACGTCAGCGCCGCGCCCCAACCGGAATAGCGCACCGCATAGATCCCGCCGCAGTGGGAGCAATGGCCGAAATCATAATGCTTGCTATCGTAAAGAAAAAAGTAATTGATGAACCTTCCGCAATAGGGGCAGCGCGCAAGCCGTCCCTTTTCAATTTTTTTCTTCATGAAACGGTTCCTTCCTCGCTTGTTCGGCGGCTCTGCCTTCCGGTCCGGCCGCGTTTTCTGAAAAATTCTGTTACAGACGGATGGTATCGATGAATCCGGCACGCCGGAGCAGGGTGGACGGGGAGATCTGCGAAATATAAACGGTGCGGCGTCCGTTTTCGACCGTGACGATGAACGATTTCGGCAGCTCATAGGAGACCGTTACCACTTCGCCGGCCGCCGTTGCCGCCGCCAGATAATCGCGCGTCGTTTTGGAGACCGTCGTCTTTTCCAGATCAAAGATCCCGAGAATGGTTTCCGAACGGATCACCGTTGTTTGCCCAAGATGAAGATACATTCCTTCCAATCATCCTTTTTTCCGATGCACCGGCCTTCAGAGCTGCTTTTCAAGGATCAGGTCATCCATAAAGAAGCCGCCGCCGATGTCGTTTTTTTCTTCCCGCAGCTTTTGAAAGCCGAGGTGGCGGTAAACCGCAATGGTGCGGTCGTTGTGGCGGTTGACCGTCAGCCAGACGGCGTGCTCGCCGTTTTCCCGCGCAAAATCCGACAGAAACCGCATCGCCTGCGACGCAAAGCCCTTTCCGCGCTGATCCTGCCGGAGGTAAAGCTTGCTCAGAAACAGCCTGTCCGGCTCGGGATGAACGCCGGTGTATCCGATCGCTTCTCCGCCGAGAAAAAACCGCCAGTACCGGTAGCCGTTTTTCAGCTGTTCTTTTATCGCCGCCGGGGACTGAAATTTTTCCAGCATATATTCCACCTGATCCGCACCGATGATCGGCGTAAAGTGCTGCCGCCAGATCTCCGCTGCCAGGCTGCACAGCTCCGCGATCTGTTCCGGTGTTTCAACAGAGACGAATGCTATTTTTTCTTCTGTTCTGTCCATCTTTTTTTTCCTTTTCTGTTTTCGGCCTGCCGCCTTCCGCTGCTTGCCGGAGCTTTACTGTTCCGAAAGAACGCCGTCCCTCATGCAGAACGTTTTTCCGCCGGAAAGGCGGAGCACCGCGGCCGGTTCGCAGCAGGTGATAAAAATCTGCCAGCCCTTCATGCGGTTGAAAAGATAATCCTGCCGGCTGCGGTCCAATTCGCTCATCACGTCATCGAACAGCACGACCGGCTTTTCCCCCAGATTGCTGCGGAGCACCGCCGCTTCGCCGAGCTTGAGCGCCAGCGCCGCCGAGCGTTTTTGCCCCTGTGAACCGAAGGTTCTGGCGGAAAGCCCGTTGATGCAGAGGGAAAAGTCATCGCGGTGCGGCCCGCAGGTGGTGAATCCGGCGGCCAGATCGGCACGGCGGTTTTGCTGCAGCGCCGAAAGAAAATCCTTTGCATACGCTGCGGGATCGTCCGAAGGCTCCTCCGGTTCCGGAAACGAACATTCATAGGCGACGGAAAGCTTTTCCCTGCCGGACGAAATGCCGAAATAAAACTCCTCCGCCGCCGGCTGCAGCTGCGAAAGGTAAAACAGGCGGTCGCGGATGACGGCTCCCCCCAGCGGGGCAAGCGCCTCGTCCCATTCCTCGAGCGTGTTTTCCAGATACGGCCGCCGGGCGATCTCCTTCAGCAGGGCGTTGCGCTGTTCCAGAGCGCGGCGGTAACGGGCGAGCGTCTGCGCGGCGCCCGGCTTTGCCTGACAGATGGCGCCGTCTAAAAATTTCCGCCGTTCGGCCGGCCCTGCCTCCACCAGCGAAAGATGAACCGGCGCAAAGACACAGGCGCAGAATTTTCCCACCATGCCGGAAGGACTTTTCTGCGCGATCCCGTTGAGCGTATAGCTTCTGCGCACCGGGGCGCCCGGTTTTGCCGCGCGGAGCAGCAGTTCCGATTCCTGCGCGCGGTTTTCCGCAAAAAACGAAAGCGACGCCTTTGCGTGATCCTCCCCGAACGCGATCAGATTTTCATCCTTTGCGCCGCGGAAGCTCCGCCCGCCGGTGAAGACCCAGACCGCTTCCAGCAGGTTCGTCTTTCCCTGCGCGTTTTCGCCGAAGATCACGTTCACATCCTCACAGGGGATCATCGTCCCCTGGCGGAGGTTGCGGTAATTCTTCCAGAAAAGGCCGGTCACATTCACGCCGCAACAACCCCGACCGTTTTTCCGCCGCATTCGGCCCGGTCTCCCGGGCGAAGCTTTCTGCCCCGCTGCGTGCAGACCTCGCCGTTTACCGTTACCTCTCCGTTCTGGATCAGCAGCTTGGCCTGCCCGCCGGTTTCGGCCAGACCGCCCATTTTCAGCGCGGCATCCAGCCGGATATATTCCGTTGTGATGGTAATCTGTTCGATCATAAAAATATCCTTCTTTATCTGGATTCGCAGACGGTACTCCGCCAAACACGACTCAGCCCATCGGGCGTTCCGCCGCCTTCAGCCGCACCGGCAGCACAAGGAAGAGAAAATGATCCCCGTCGCGCGGCAGGATCTTGATCGGGCTGAGCGGCCCGCCCATCTGAATGCGGACTTCATCCGTTTCGGCGGCGCGCAGTGCATCGAGCAGATAACGGTTGTTGAAGCCGATCTCCACTTCGTCGCCGATATTCTTGATTGCAAAGCGGTCGTGTGCGCAGCCGATCGCCGTTTCACAGGAAAAACGGATCTCGTCGAACAGGAAGCTGCAGCGGACGGGGCTTTTCAGCCGGTCGTTCACCACGAGGGACATGCGCTCCACCGCCTCGGAAAAGCGGCGGGTCGGAACGACGACTTCCGTTTTGATATTCTGCGGGATCGCGTTGTTGTAATCGAGAAATTCGCCTTCCAGCAGGCGGGAGATCACGGAATAGCTGCCGATGTTGAAGATGATATGTCGCCGGCCAACACCGACGGAAAGCGGCGTATCCTCTTCGCCCATCAGCTTGAGCACTTCGGAAAGCGTTTTTCCGGGGACGACAAAGCTGACCGGTTCATCGCACTGCACCGGCTCTGTCCGCATGGCAAGGCGGCAGCCGTCCACCGCGACAAGGCGGATCCTTCCGTCGCCGATCTCAAACAGCGTTCCCGTATGAACCGGCTTTGCGTCGCTGGTCGAAACGGCAAACAGCGTCTGGCGGATCATGCTTTTCAGGGTATTCTGCGGCATCGTGACCGAAACGCCGCCCGAAACGCTCGGCAGATCCGGATATTCCGAAGCTGCGATCCCGATGATGGAAAATTCGGATTCCCCGCTGGAGATCACGGCGGAATATTTGCTGTCCACCTCGATCGTTACCGTTTCGTCCGGCAGGGAACGGATGATATCGCCAAACAGCTTTGCGCTGAAAATCACGTCGCCTTCTTCAGCCACCGAGGCCTCTACGAACGTTGTGATGCCGAACTCCAGATCGTAGCCGCAGAGAAAGATCTGATTGCCCTTTGCTTTTACAAGGATCCCTTCCAGCGCGGGGATCGCCGATTTGGAAGACACGGCGCGCGAAACATTCGACACTGCCGCCTGCAAAAGCGGCCGGTTGCACGTAAATTTCATAAAAAGACCTCCGTTTCCGTTTTAGAAAGAAAGAAAGAATAATAATCAATAGAATTAGTATTAGGGGGCGTTCAAAGTGTGGAAAAGTGAAATTCGGCTGATTATACTGCGGGTAAAACGTGTTTTTGAAACTGTGGATTCGCTGTCGTGAAATTGTGGAGAAAAAAGCACCTGAAAAAGTTATAAACGAGAATGTTGAAAACTTTGTGGGGAATGTTGAAAAGATGTTCAGAAATCAGGAACCCGAAATTTTTTTGGTAACACCCGTTTTCCACGGATTTGTGGAAAAACTGAAAACTTCTCAACTTTTTATCCGCTCCCTATATATAAGGAAAGGAATGTTTTTTCCGGCAGAAAGACCGGGTCAGCGGTCACGGATGTTTTTGACGATATCCTCCACCGAAGCCTTGATCTTGGAATCCTGCTGCATCAGGCGTTCCACCTGCTGCAGGGCATAGATCACGGTGGAATGGTCGCGGCCGCCGAATTCCTCTCCCACGTCGGTGACGGGCATCTGCGTGATCTCGCGCACGCAGTACATGGAGATCTGCCGCGCACGGGAGATGTTTGCCGCGCGTTTTTTGGAGCGGATATCTTCCGGCGTTACATTGAAGGTGCGGCTGACCTCTTCGATGATCTTGGAAACAGTGACGGGCGCGGGCTGGTCGTTGTTGAGGATGTCGCTGATCGCCTTCTGCGCGGTCGTGAGCGACGGAGCCTGATTTTCCAGTAAGTAATAGGCGCGCATCTTCTTGACGGCTCCCTCCAGCTCGCGGATATTGTTTTTCAGGCGGGAGGCGATGTATTCACAGACGACCTCGTTGAGGTCGATCTTGAGCAGCTGGGCCTTGCGTTTGACGATGGCGATGCGCGTTTCAAAATCCGGCGGCTGAATATCCGCCAGCAAGCCGCTTTCAAACCGGGTGCGCAGGCGGTCTTCCAGAGTCTGTATCTCTTTGGGCGGCCGGTCCGATGTGAGGACGATCTGTTTCTTTTCCTGATACAGCGCGTTGAAGGTATGGAAGAATTCCTCCTGCGTCTGCGTTTTGCCGCCGATGAACTGAATATCGTCCACGAGCAGTACGTCGGCCTGACGGTAACGCTGATGGAACGCCATCGTGGAGCCTTGCGCAATGGCGTCGATCAGTTCGTTCGTAAAATCGTCGCCTTTGATATAGACAATATTCATTCTGGGGTTGTTGCGGTGGATCTGGTCACAGATCGCATACAGAAGATGCGTTTTTCCAAGACCGGAATTGCCGTAGATCAGCAGCGGGTTGTATTCCCCGGAGGGGTGGTTGGCAACTGCCTGCGACGCCGCATGCGCAAGCTTGTTCGAAGAACCGACGATAAAGGTTTCGAACGTATATTCATAATCGCTGCCGCCGGAAAGGATCCCGTTGATGACGGAGTCCTTGTTGGCGTTGTCGTCCGCCGTGATGATGCGCACCGTCAGCGGGGAACCGAACACCTCCTGAAAGGCTTCTCCCAGCCGGTCCATGTAAAAATTTTCGACGGTCTGCTTGTGAAAGATGTTCGGAACGCAGAGCACCGCGGTGCCTGCTTCCATTTTGACCGGCTCGATCCGCGTGATCCAGGATTTATAAGCGGTTTCGGTGAGCTGTTTCCGCAAATGCTCACACACCAGTTCCCAGGCTTCCTGAAAAGATTCCATCCTGCTTTTCCCCTTTAAACGTCAGATTTCTTTGTCTTGCCGCGCGGCAAGGGCATGTCCCGCAAACCGTACCGGGACAAAATGAAACATGTAATATGATGATATCACAAAATCGGATTTTTGACAAACTTTCAACACCGATGTTAAAAATAAAATCGGAGCGGTACTGTTCCATATATTTTGTGGAGAAAAAAGCGCTTTTCAAAAGAAAGCTCCAAATATAGAATGCATCAAATATTTCATTCAAATTTTCGGCAAAAAAAACGGCATCCTGCACAATTCTGCAAATAAAATTTCGGCATCGGCAAATCCCGGGAAGTGGCTGCTTAATTTGATAAAATCCACTTAAAAATTTCAATAATTTTATGAAAATAGATTGACAAATGAGAAAGAAGAGCTTATTCTTAAGGTAAGAAAGGAGTTGTTCCCCGATGCAGTAAAATTTTTCTTTTGTTTAATTTTTATTTCTTAAAACAGGAAAGGTGGTTGAGTCGTTTGAAAAAAATGAATACGGTGGCGGCGCTGCTGCTGGCCTGCTGTATGATCTTTTCCTTTTCCGGGTGTATGGCAACAACAGGAAATGAAATATATAAAAACGAACTGCTGTATGTCACGGATGTGGCAGGGCTGTATGCTCCGGAAAAAGCGGCTGCTTACCGGGCGGAAAACTGGGAGCCTTCGGAAAAGCTCCTCTGTGATGTTCTGCTGAAAAATAACTGCGAACGGACGGTAATAGCTCCCGGCGTATCGTATACAAAAGCCTTTCCTTCCGGAGAGATTCAGGAATGTCTGAATATTCTGGACGGGGGAAAAGAATTTTACGGAAAAGAAAAAGGACGGATCGGGTTTCAGTATTTTTACAGCGCGGATGAAAAAATAAAGGAGGAAATGACGGAAGTACTGAGTACGATTGAGCTGAGTCCGCATCATCTGGAGCTTCTGCAGAACAGTGATGCGGCAAAGAATTTTTCCTTCGCTTCCATAGCGGAGGAACTGGAAAAGCTGGACACGCTGTTTCAGGCGCTCGGACTGGGGGAGATGGATTGTTCCCTTGCCATTGCAATGGACCCGGGGAGCCTGAACAAGATCCGCGCGGAAATAAATCCGGCAGCGCCCGGCGAGGAAGAATACCGTTTTTCGGAGGAAGGCTTTTACCTGTTTCTGTTCCGGCGGACGATCGACGAAACATACAGCGCATGGAGGGAACAGTCCTTTTTATCAGCCATACGTGAAGCGAAGCTGGCAACCGGTACAGACATGGTTCAGGTGGTCACCGGCAGGGACGGTACGATTTCTCTTGACGTCTACGATTTTCCGAAAATTTCCGGCGTGATCGAAGAAAAAGAGGTTGTTCCGGCAGCAGAAGCGATCCGTGCGGTGGACGAAATTTGCCGGGAAAAGCTCAGTACATATAAAAAAGAAGTTGTTTCGGGCGAATTCTGTTATATCAATATCAAAGATGAAGACGATTTTGTCAAAAGGCTGCAGCCCTGCTGGAATTTCAGCGTCAGAGTAACGGAACTGGGTGTGGATCAGGACGGAAAACCGATTGAAACAGTTCAATATTATGCGTTCTTTGTCAACGCGCTGAACGGCAGGCTGATCGAAACCGATCAGGAGCTTCTTTCCCCGGAAGGAGGAGAAACATGAAAAAAACAGGTTCCCTGCGCGCGTGCTTTCGGCGCGCTTTTTTTTCGCCGGCGTTTTTTCTCGCTGCAGCGGGGGTGGCGGCTGTTCTGCTGGGCGAAGTTCTGCTTTTAAAAAGGAAAGCGAACAATGCGTTTAGTGCCTATGGCTTTGCGTTTGGCGGCGGCGGCGTGGACATGATAATTTATATGATCCTGCCGGTGCTCCCGTTTGCGCTCAGCTACGCGGCGGATGTTTATTCCGGAGCGGTTCCGTTCTGGAGCGTTCGCTGCGGAATCCGGCGCTACGTCCGCGGCGTCTGGGTGACGGCGTCTCTGACGGGGTTCTGTACGGTGTTTTTTGGCATTCTGTTGTTTGATGCGGTTCTTTTTACAACAATGACGGTTCCTGAACTGATGGAAGACCAAAACCTGTTCGGAAATTTTTTAAAGTTTGGTACCCCAGTGCCGTATCTTCTGGTGGACAGCTTTTACAAAGGGCTTTCCGGCGCGATGACCGCCTGCATCGCCGTCTGGTTTTCGTCAATGGTCCCGGACAGGCTCGCGACGATCGCATCCCCTGTTGTACTGGATTTTCTTTATATAAGGGTAATAACAATACCGGGATTCTTTTATGATAGATTCAGACTGATAAAAGGGATCAATATTGAGGGCGGCGGTGAGCTGAACTGGCTCTGGACGATCCTGGCTAAGCTGGCAACGGCGCTGGTGCTCTGCACGGTGCTCGGTCTTCTGGCGGAGTACAACGCAAAAAGGAGGCAGAAAAATGAGTGATATCCGCACAGAGATACTCTGCGTCCGCAGCAATATCGGCAAATGGTGGAGCAAATCGCTGATCTATGTGATCGCGGTGATCGTGATGATCTATTCCGTCTGGAATCTTTCGTGGATCAACAGCTTTTGTTCTGCGGCGGGGATGAGGATCTCCCCCTGGATCATCCCGTTTCTTCTGGGCGGGCATGCCATGAGAACGACTTACGGCTTTTTTACCGTTCTCTTGTTCAGTGCGGCGCCGTTTTTGGAAAACGACGCTCCGTTTGTCATCATCCGCACCGGGAAGGCGGCGTGGATCAAGGGGCAGATTTTGTACATCGCCGTGGCTTCGCTGCTGCTCGCTCTTCTTTTTGTCTGCGGCGCGTGGATCGTGATCCTCCCCAGCATGGGCTTTGCGGCGGAATGGGGCAGCGTGATCGAGCTTCTGGCAAATTACCCGAACGAGATTCTGAAATACGGGATAACCGGCGGCTGGGGATATTTCTCCGCCTCGCTCGTCAACAACGCGTCTCCCATCACCGCCAGCCTGCTGAGCATTTTCCTGATGTGGCTGACCGGCGTTTTTTCCGGTGTGCTGATCCTTTCCTTCAATGTGCTGGTCAGGCCGGGCAGCGGCGTTGTGGCGGCGGGAATTTTGCTGTTCGTTTCGGCCTTTTCGGCTTACCTGGGGCCGATCTTTGTCGGCCCGGTTCTCAATTATTTTACCGTTTATCATTGGGTCTCGATTCTCAGTATCGCTCCTTATAATTCGGAAGGCCCCAACCTGTTTTATGTGATCGGGGTTCAGGGCTTTTTGATCCTGGTGCTGTCGGTCCTTTCGGTGATCTCGTTCTGCCGCAGGGATATCGTTTTCCGGCGTTGACGGCAAAAAGAGCGCACCTGCGGTATTTCGGAAAAGAATTCGGAAGGGGGAAATTTTTTATGGCAGAATATATTGTGGAAGTCAATCAGCTGGTCAAGCGGTTCAAAACGGTTACGGCGCTCGACCATGTTTCGGTTTCGTTTGAAAAAGGAAAGATCCACGGCGTAATCGGCCGGAACGGCAGCGGAAAAACCGTGCTGTTCAAATGCATCTGCGGCTTTATGCAGCCTACCGGGGGAACGGTTCTGGTAGAGGGAAAACCGGTGGAGCCTTCGGCGGCGCAGAATATCGGCATTATTATTGAGGATCCCGGGTTTATTCCGTCGCTGAGCGCGTTTAAAAATCTGAAGCTGCTGGCGTCGATCAGACACACGATCACCGATGACGAGATCCGCGCCGTGATCGCCCGGGTCGGGCTGGACCCCGAAAGCAAAAAGCACGTCGGCAAATTCTCGCTCGGGATGCGCCACCGGCTGGGCATTGCGCAGGCGATCATGGAAAAGCCGCCCCTGCTGCTGCTGGACGAGCCGATGAACGGGCTGGACAAACACGGGGTGGAAAACATCCGCGCCCTGCTGCTGGAATTGTGCCGCCAGGACGGGATCACCATTCTGATGTCATCTCATTATGCGGAGGATATTGAGGCGCTGTGCGACACGGTCTGCGAAATGGACTGCGGCGTGCTGACACCGCTGCGCGGCTTTGAAGAATAAGCATCCGGGTGGGTATCAACCGGGAAAAGCGGGGCAGAATAAGCGACAAAAGACCCGATTCTGCCCCCGCAGCCGGTTTGCCGGGCGTGAAATTAAAATTCTGCGAAAATTTTATTGACAGGCCCTCGTATCATAAGCTATAATTGTACCTTAGCAAAGAGTTTTTTCAGCACTCATAAGGAGGTGTTTTCATGCTTCGGACATATCAGCCCAAGAAGCTTCACCGCAAAAAGGAACATGGCTTCCGCAAAAGAATGGCAGACAGCAACGGACGTAAGGTTCTGGCCCGCCGCAGAGCTAAGGGAAGAAAGCGCCTGACGCACTGATTGAAGACCACCTTTGCGTGGTCTTTTCTTTATCAGCCGCGCTTTATGCCTTTGCACGGTCATCAGGATTAGGAGTTGGTCTTTCATGGGCAGTATCGCGGTGTTGAATCAGAACGGGGATTTCCGCAGGGTTTATGCCAAGGGCAGGGCGTTTGTTGACCCCGCCCTGGTTACCTATGTTCTGAAAAATAAGCGGGGCTGCCTGCGCTGCGGGATCACCGCGAGCAAAAAGATCGGCTGCGCGGTGGAACGAAACCGCGCAAGGCGCGTGATCCGGGAGGCCGCGCGCGAGGTTCTGCCGGGGGCTTCCGGCGGATTTGACATCGTTTTTGTTGCGCGTTCACGCACCGTCCGCCTGAAAAGCACCGACATTGCCCGCGTTCTGCGCCGCCAGCTGAAGGAAGCCGGGCTTTTCGGAAAATAACGCCGGGGCAGCGGCGCGCAGGGGTGCTGTGCCGCGCGTTTCCCCAAAAATAACGGCGCGCAGGGCTGCGCCGGATGAAGGCGCACGGAGAACCGTTATGAAAAAAATTCTGCTCGCACTCATCCGATTTTATCAGAAACATATTTCATCGCACACAAGGGCCTGCTGCCGGTTTTACCCCACCTGTTCGCAGTATGCCTTTACGGCGATCGAGCGCTTCGGAGCGCTGAAGGGCTGCTGGCTTGCGCTTTGCAGGCTGCTGAAATGTCAGCCGTTTCACCCGGGCGGGTTCGACCCCGTGCCGGAGGAATTTACTTTTTTCAAGCGGAAAAACAGAGTTCCGTAACGGCGGAAGGGCGTTCCTTCTGTCCGGAAAACGCGAAAGTTCAATAGGGCGGTTTCGTTTCGGATTCCGCATCCTGTTCCAATCATACAGAACCTGATATTCGGGAGGAAACCGTCTTTTATGAATATTTTGGATTATCTTGGAAGTTTGTTCGGCTACATCATCTTCTTCGGCTACAAGATCTCCGGCGTTTACGTTGTGGGTATTCTGCTGTTCACGATCGCAGTGCGCCTGGTGATGCTTCCGTCGTCCCTCAAGCAGCAGAAAACCTCTGCCAAGCAGGCGCGGCTGGCTCCGAAGATCAAGGAACTGCAGGAGATGTACAAGAACAATCCGCAGAAAATGCAGGAAGAGCAGCAGAAGCTTTACGCACGCGAAAACGCGAATCCCATGTCCGGCTGCCTGCCGCTGCTGATCCAGTTTCCGGTCATCATCGGTCTTTACAGCGCCATTACAAAGCCGCTGATGTGCGTGCTGCATATGTCGGTGGATAAGGTCAACGCTGCGCTGCAGCTGGTCGGTCTGGACAAGGCCGGTTACGGTCAGCTGGATTTCATCAGCAAGTTTGCGTCTCTGCGCGAGCAGGTGGTGGCCTCCAATATTTTCGACGCCACCGAGATCGCCGAGCTGGACGGTCTGGCCAACGGCGCCTTCAACCTGTTCGGCATCAATCTGCTCGGAACGCCGAGCTTCAGCAACATCAGCATGCTGATCCTCATTCCGATCCTCTGCTTCGTCAGCTCCATGGCGATGTCGCTGATCATGAACAAGACCAGCGCGCAGCAGCAGACGGGCGGCGGCTGCATGAAGTGGGGCATGCCGATCTTCATGTCCGTTTTTTCAACGGCTATCGCATTTTCCGTTCCGGGTGCAGTCGGCCTTTACTGGATCTTTTCCAACCTTGCGTCGATCCTGCAGACCGTGATCATGAACAAGTATTATAATATGTGGATCATGAATGCACAGGAAGAGGCTGCGCGCTATGCGCGGCGTGAAAACGAAGAAAGCGCCATGCTTGCAAAGTTCGGCAGCGTCAATATCCGCGCTGCCTTTGAATCTCTGCGCAAAGCAAACGAAGCGGCTGCGCAGCAGGAAGAGAAGAAACCCGCGGAAAAGGCCAAGGCTCCGGCAGAAAAATCCGCACCGTACGGCAACGATAAGGTGATCAAAACGGGAAATGCAGCCCGCGCCGGCCAGACCGCCCAAAAGAAAAAGAAGTAAGCAGAATGGGGAGGGCATCAACATGAGAGAAGCAATCGGAATCGGCGCTACCGCCGAGATCGCTCTGGCAAACGCGTGCCAGGAGCTTGGGCTTGAAACGCACGAGGTGGAGTTTGAAGTTCTGGAATACGGGGAAAAGAAAAAGTTCGGCCTGTTCGGCGGAAAACCCTTCAAGGTCCGCGCATATGTGCAGGATTCCCCGGCCGCGCTGGCGGTGGATTACCTGAAAAAAGTGCTGGCGGGGCTGGGCGCCGTCAGGGTGGAGCTGGCCGTTTCCGAAGAGGAAAACGGCGCGGTGATCACGATTTCCGGCGAGGACGCAGGGATCGTGATCGGTCACCACGGGGAAACGCTGGACGCTCTGCAGTATCTGGTGGGTCTGGTGGCGAACCATGTGCGTGACGAATATTACCGGATCACGCTGAATACCGGGAATTACCGCGAAAAGCGCGAAAAAACGCTGCAGGCGCTGGCTTCCCGTCTGGCGCGGAAAGCACTTGCGACCAACCGCAAATATTCGCTGGAGCCGATGAATCCCTATGAACGCAGGATCATCCACACCGCCGTGCAGGAGATCGAAGGAGCTACCTCGTGGTCGGAGGGAGCCGATCTTGACCGCCATGTGGTGATCGGCCCTGCCGCAGGAGCCGCTGCCCGCCCCGGACGCGACGGAAACGACCGCGGCCGCGGAGCACGCCGTTCTTCCGGCAGCCGCGGCGAAAAGGCCCGCCGTCCGCATCCGGAAGCAAAGCCGGAGCGCTACAGCCACGCCGTAAAACCGGAAAAAGGCCGCCCGGCCAACAATGCGCCGGTTCGTTCGGTGGTTCAGGCAAGCGAAATGGATGAGGTGCTCTTCTCTGCCGCCGAGCGCGGAGCAACCATGCCGACGATCAGCGACGTTGCACCCGCCGAGCGCGCAAAGCCCGAAACGGTTCCCGCCGCTGCGCCGGTTTTCGGCGCTGCCGATGAGGATCAGGTGCTGAGCACGCCTGCCGCAGAAGAGAAAACCGCTGCCGCCGAGACCAAACGTTCTCAGGCTGCCGAAAAGGTTCCGCTGTACGGCCGGATCGATCTCAAAAAATAAAATCTGACAGATTTCAAGAAAATCCGGGGGCTGCCGCCTGCAGCTTCCCGGATTTTTTTGCTTCTGCGGCAAAAATTTTTTTGTTTTTTTCATTATGTTACCGTTTTGTGACTTTTATAGCTATAATGAAGACAAAAGGCTTTGGAAACGCAAAGTCTCCAATGAAAATATGAAAGAAGGATGTAAGATGAAAAAAACGTGGAAAAAGTATCTTGCAGTTTTTGTCTCTCTTTGCCTGCTTTTCTGTTCTGTCGGAGTATCGGCTTTTGCAGAAGAGCCCGCTGTGGCAAAAATTGGCGATACGACCTATGCAACGCTGGATGAAGCCATTGCCGACGCTGCCGACGGCGCCGTCATCGAGCTGCTGACAGACTGCACGACTGAGGGGATCAATCTGACTAAGAACCTGACCATTCAGGGCAACGGCGAGCAGACGGTCACCTTTACAAAGTACGGCATTGCTCTCTGGGGCAAGGCGCTCACCTTCAAAAGCTGCAAGGTTGTGATGAACGCGATCGGTTCCACGCCCTATACGGCTGAATGGAACTGGATGACGATCTCCGCCAGCAAGGATGCGTCCCTGACGCTGGATGAGGTCGATATGCTGATGGAAGGCGATCCGGAGGCAACCGGCACCAATCTGAACAAGCATGCCATTTATTTCTGCTCGAACAATAAGCTGAATATTGTGAACGGCTCAACGCTGACGATCCGGAATTACACGCAGGATGCTCTGGAATGGGACGGCGGCGACGGCGGCTATAACGTGAATATTACCAATTCCACCTTTATTTCTGACCACAACCGTTCCGGCTTTACCGGTACGTTCTATGCGACCTTTGATAACAGCAAGGTCAAGGTTATCAACAGCCTTGGCTACGGTTCCAACGGAACCTATTACGCGATCAAGAACGGTTCCGAAGTTCTGTTTGACAACAACGGATCCTGGGGTATTTCCGCATGGCGGATCGACATGACGGGCAATTCCAAACTCACGGCGACGAACAACGGCTACAGCGGTGTGTGGACCCGTGTTCTCAATGTGGACGGTACCTGCACGCTTGACGTCGAGAAAAATGGCTGCAAAGCATTCAGCTCTGCAACGAACCCCGGTATCTTCTTCCAGGGCAACGGAAACTATACGAGCACCATTGAAAAGGGAGCCACGGTAACGATCAAGGATAATGCCGGTGCCGGTATTTATACGAAGCAGACGGTCTGCAACCTTACGATCAACGCGGCGGCGGTCATCACGAACAACGGTACCGGTGCGGTAAACAAGGAAGGCATCGGCGCTGATCTCGGCGGCGGTATCTACAATATCGGTACGATCGTTCTGAACCCGGAAACCGTGCTTTACAACAACCATGCCGCAACGGCCGGCGATGATATCTACAACACCGGCAGCATCTCCTTCGGCAAGGTCGGTTCCGACTGGGCGCTGGACGGCGATCCGGACTGCGAACATGCGATCGACGGATGGTACGACGACGC
>JAQXJH010000109.1 GCA_029008595.1 Bacillota bacterium | reverse complement strand
GTTCCGAACGGTTTGGTAATATAGTCGTCTGCCCCGAGATCCAGCGCTTTTACCTTGTCCCCCTGCTGCATCCGCGCCGACACCACCAGAATCGGCACCTGAGACCATTTTCTCACCAGACGGATCAGGTTCAGGCCGTCGCCGTCCGGCAGACCGAGATCCAGCAGGATCACATCCGGGCAATGGGAAGAGATCAGCGCCTCTGCTTCCGCTGCCGTTTTTGCCGTCAGAACATGATAGCGGTTCGCTTCCAGAACCGTCTGCAGAAGGTCGGCCACTGCTTTTTCATCCTCTACGATCACAATAGTTATTTTATTTTCCATGCAGATACCGTCCTTTTCTTTGCAGAAGACTCCGTAATTTTGCCTTTTTCTTCGTCCGGCCGGGCAAAAACGTCTGCGCGCCGGATGAGAATGCCGGGCGAATGCTCTTCCGCCGTCCTTTGATTGCCGTTCAGCGGCAGAGCGGCAGCAGCAGCTCAAACACTGCACCTGTCTCTTTTTCCGCGCCGCAAAGCAATTTTCCGCGGTGCAGACGAACCGACTGCTGCGCCGCTGTCAGCCCCATTTGCAGGCGGTGCGTCAGCCGCTCTCCGAATATTGTCTGATAATCCGGGACAGAGGGCGCACAGCTGCAAAAATGTTCCGTTTGTCCGCTCCGGCAGGCAAAGCGGAATACCGCCTGATCTGCCGCGCAAAACACCGTCAGAGAAGGCTGCCGCGCCGCCGGAAGATAACGGACCGTGATCTCGAGCAGATTCTGCAGGGTCTGCTCCATCATCGCCGCATTCACCGGCAGGAGCAGCGGTTCCTGCGGAACGGAGACAAAAACCCCGACGTCCGGATAAAGCAACCGGAAATTCTGCACGGATTCAGCGGCGATCTCCTCCGCCAATTCCTCTGAAACATCGGTTTGCTCCTGCTCCGCCAGCTTTGCCAGCAGCAGCCGGTTTTCCATCGTGCGCAGCATCTGCTGCAGGTCGGCGGCGACCGTTTTCAGCAGTTCCGAACGCTCGGCGGGAGCAGGATCCTCCGATTCCAGATAGGTCACCGCACCCAGAACCGTGCTCAGCGGCGAGCGCAGATCATGCGCCACGGTGTGCAGCAGATCGTCGCACAATGTCTGCTGTTCGGAAAAAGTACGGCCGCAGCGCACCGCAGCCGGCAGAAATGCCGCCGCCGCAAAAATCAGCAGAAGAAGCCAGAACAACGGCGATGCGATCCACAGCCCGTCTCCCCGATCCGGAACACAGGCATAGGCCGCCGGTGCGCCCGCCAGCGCCATCATCAAAGAATAAAATGTTCCTTTGGTCCGGCATGCCGTATATTCCACTGTCAGCAAAAGGATCAGCACCGCCGGCAGCGGAAAATGCAGAAAAACACACAGCCATGCAAGCCCGCCGCCAACAGCAGCAGCGGCAGCCGTCAGCCAAGTTTCCCGCGCAGAAAACGAAAAACGAAGTTCCCCGGCCAGCCGCGCAGCTTTGGATTTTGCGTTCAAAGAGCATCCCCTCTTTCCTGAACGGAATGAAACGATCTTTCTGCAACAAAAAGCATTTTATTATTTTTACGGTAACATATTGAGTCAAGTTTGTCAATAAATAATGCGATTTTCTTTATTTTTTATGGAATAAACGATAAAAAAATACGGGATCGGCTGCAAAAGAAAACGGGCAGCTGCCGTTCAGAGGATCCGGAGCGCCAGGCGGTAGACGGCTGCTGCACTGCACCACGCCAGCACCAGCTGCCAGCATACTGACAGCGCCATCCATCCCGCACCACGCCGGCCGGCCGACCGGTATTCGCGCCGCAGCGCTGCCAGAGCCGCGGCACAGGGCGTACACAAAAGCACAAAGACCAGATAGGAAAGTGCAGAAGCCGGAGAAAAGATCGTTCCGAGCGTCTCTGCATTCAGTTGACCTCGCAGCACGACGGAAAGAGCGGAAACGATCGTCTCCTTGGATACCAGACCGCAAAACAGCGGAGCCGCCGCACGCCAATCGGCAAAACCGCAAGGGGCAAATAACGGAGCCGCCGCTTTGCCGGCCAGCGCAAGCAGGCTT
>JAQXJH010000108.1 GCA_029008595.1 Bacillota bacterium | reverse complement strand
GGTGTCTGCGGAAGACGCAGGGGACGGGGAACATCCGACAACAGCTGCCAGCATCAACAAGGATAAGATACACGCCAGGATTTGCTTTTTCATGTTTTTTCCCTCCTGAAAAATATATTTATCATGCATGGTGCAAGGTTCCGCTGACCAACGGCCAGACCGGCCGGCTGCCAACTGTTTCCCCATACAGACGGATGTCGGCCGGACTTCTGTATGCTCAAAAGAACCCTGCACTCCGCATCATAACCGTTGCTTAACCCTTGATCGAACCGATCAGGATCCCTTTTGCAAAATATTTCTGCAAAACGGGATATACACAGAGAATCGGAACGGTGACGATCACGGTAAGAGCCATTTTCGCCGTGATTGGATTGAATGTCTGATTTTGTCCTTTATCCTGAGCTTCCTGCAGGGACGACGCTCTGGTATCAACAAAGGTCATCAGAACGTACTGCAGCGTGTGCAGCTTCGGCTTCATGGAGTTGTAGATCATGGCGTCGCTGTATGCATTCCACTGATTGACACAGTCAAACAGCACCACTGCCGCCAGTACCGGCAGGCAGAGCGGAAGCGTGACACGGAAAAAGATCACATAATCGTTTGCTCCGTCGATGAGCGCCGACTCCTCGAGTGCCTCCGGGATCCCTTCCATATAGGTTTTGATCAGGATCATATTGAAGGCGCTGAACATGGTCGGGAGAATATACACCCAGAAAGTTCCCGCCAGGTGAAGCTTCTGCATCAGGATATACATCGGGATCATGCCGCTGGAAAAATACATCGTCAAGGTTACATAAACGAGGAAGCCTTTGCGGCCGATCAGCCTTTTGCGCGACAGGGCAAAAGCGCCCATGGCATTGACGATCAGAGAAAGAGCGGGGCCGATCGTTGTGCGCGCAACGGAAACCAACAGCGCCTGACCGATATCTGCCGTACCGTCAAAAAGAATCTTATACGAATCGAAGGTAAATCCGCGGGGATAAAACAGCAGTCCCGTGCCAACCTTGCCTGACGTGCTGAGCGAATAAAACAGAATGTAGATAAACGGATACAGCGTGATCAGGGAGATAAACGTCATCACGATTACGACGAATGCTTTCAGAAGATAATCCGACAAACAGCAGGAACGGTCGTGGTAAAACTTTCTGTGCCGGATTCTTTGTGTTTTTTGTGCCTGTATCGCCTGATTCATGAAAAATCCTCTCCTTTCTCAGAGCAGAGAGCGCCCGTTGAACCGTTTTGCCGCGGTATTGACCACAAACAGCAGGATCAGGCTGGCAACGGTTTTGATGATGCCGACGGCGGTCGCATACGAATAATCGTGCAGCTTCAGGCCGTAACGGTAAACGTAAATGTCGAGAACTTCCATCCTTTCCCAGTTTACAGAGTTATAAAACAGATTGAACTCTTCAAAGTTGGATGAGAAGATCCAGCCGGAATTCATGATCAGCAGGATTGCCAATGTCGGCGCCAGGGCCGGGAGCGTGATCAGGCGGATCTTCTGCATGTGCGTGGCACCGTCGATGCTGGCTGCCTCGTACTGCTCCTGATCGATGCCCGAAATAGCAGAAAGGAAGATCACGCTGTTGTAGCCGATATATTTCCAGAAGTTAACAAATAACATGACTCCCCAGGAATATTTCGGGTCTCCCAGGAAGTTGATCCCGATATCGATCACGCCGAGATTTTTCAGCAGAATATTGATCACGCCCGTCTGCATGGCAAGGAACGAATTGAAGATCGAGTATGTAATAACCCACGAAACAAAGAACGGGAAGAAGGAAAAGGACTGAACGATCCGGCGCGTCCAGGAGGTGCGCACTTCGTTGAGCAGGATCGCAAAAGCGCACGCCGAAAACAGATTGATCACCAGCGTCAACAGATTGATCACCAGCGTATTGCGCAGAACATAACCGGAATCGACCGCCTGCGTAAAGAAATACTCAAATTGGCGGAACCCGATGAATTCGCCGCCGAACAGACTGCCGCCGATCTGGTAATCGGTAAATGCCATGACCCATCCGCTGAGCGGCAGATACGCAAACAGCGTGACTGCGATGAGCATCGGCAGCATCATGATGTACAAACGGTGCTGCTCCGCTATTTTGGACAACAAAGACTTTTTCTTGTTCATATCTGATCCCCCCGTCTTTTGTATCTTATCAAAATATCACTAAAAATTCTATCGGATAAAATATTCTTCTTTGCATGATAAATTATACTTTTGCGTTTTTTCGTTGATATTTTATCCAATATTTGTACGGATTATGATCGATTCGCATAAAAAGTCCTGCCCCGGATCCCGAACAGTTGCAGCCGGGATCCGGGGCAGGCTCCGATCGATTCAAATTTTTTCAGTCCGCTGGCCGGTTTTGTATTCTCCCGGGGATACACCGTAAATCTCCCGGAAAACGCGGTAGAAATAGTTTACATCGCGATATCCTACGCGCTCTGCCGCTTCGTAAGCGCGGATATGGCTTTCCTGCAGCAGCTTTGCGGCCTGGCGCACCCGGAAAACGTTCAGTTCATCGCGAAAGCTGTTCCCTGTTTCGTTTCGGAACAGTCGCCCCAGATAGGCGGGATTATAATTCAGCCGTTCGGCAACGCTTTTCAGGCTGATATCCTGCTGATACTGTTCCGCGATCATGCTGCGCACCTGCGAGACCAGCAGCCGCTCCTGCTGCCCGGTTTCCGCCTGGCTGCGTTCATCCAGATCGGCGCAGATCCGCCGGAACAGCTCCTGCAGCGCGACCTCGTCCACCGGCTTGAGCAGGTAATCCCGCACGCCGAGCGAAACGGCCTGACGCGCATATTCAAAATCGCGGTACCCGCTGATCAGCACGATCTCTGCCGGAAGCTCAAGTTCCTGCACCTTTTTGGCCAGCTGCAGGCCGTCCAGCCCAGGCATGCGGATATCTGCAAGCAGCACATCGATTTTTTGCCGCAGCATCATCTGCAGCGCTTCTTCGCCGTTCTGCGCGCATCCGGCGATCTCAAAGCCTAATCTGTTCCAGTCAACAACGATCTGCAGCCCCGTCCGGATGGCCCGTTCGTCGTCCGCAATCACCACACGATACATTATGTCCCCTTCTCCGTCAACTGATTTACCAATTTCTCACTGTATGGAATACACACACGGATGCGCGTTCCCCAGCCGGCGATGCTTTCGATCTCGATCACCGAAGTGTCGCCGTACAGCAGCGAAAGCCGCCGTGCAATATTGCGCAGGGCATAGTTCTCTTTGCCGCCGTGTCCGGGATCGTTCATGCTTTCCTGCAGCTTTTCCAGCTCGACGGCGTTCATGCC
>JAQXJH010000107.1 GCA_029008595.1 Bacillota bacterium | reverse complement strand
TGATCGAGGCTTACGGTACCGGCATTCTGAAAATTAATGAATCGTATGATGAATATGACAGGAAGCCGATAATTGAAACAACAGGAAATGCTTTCAAAATTACTTTACCAAATACTAACTTCCATTATGAGAATCAGATTCCTCGGAATACGGGAAAAAACATTGGAACAACCAGTACCGACAAAAAAGAAGGACGGATCAATGCGGTTCTGGCACTATGCCGCAGCAACGGATCGGTTATCCGCACAGAGGTAGAAGATTCTCTCGGCATTTCCCAATCCACTGCGATCCTGCTTTTGCGCGAATTGGTGGCTGACGGTATTCTTATCAGGAAAGGCAAGGGAAAGAACCTTCGTTATTTCGAAAACAAGTGACTCTGCGGTGTTATTCAGCGGCAGAATCTGTCCGTTCTTTCGGCTGCTTACAAAATTTCTGTACCGATGCACATACTTCTCCGATGGAGGTGAAGGCAGAAAACATGCCAAGAAATATTGTGTTTTATAAGGCAGTAGATCAATCTGTGTTGACAGAAGGTTTTACTATTCCGCTTTTATACAAAGAACAGCTTTTTTCAGGACTCGGCTTCAAGCTTGAACGGGGGCAGAAGAGGCCGATAAGTGTCTGGATAGATGGTGCCAAATATTCTGCGTTAATGACCAACATTCAGTTTAATAAGCAGAAATATCCAAATCATGGAGACCTAATACAGATTCGTTACAGCACAAAAAGTCCTATTGTTACGAAGCTTCGGGAGATATTTGCCCTTACAGACGCACAGATTACAGAACAGAAGATGATTACGGGCAACGGCCGACTCACCAGTATATCGGAAGACAAAAAAGAATTCTTGTCTGTTTATTCGACACCCGTAGAGGGGGAACTTTTGTTTGAATGCATTCCAAATACAGAATTTCGGGAAGAAACGGCTGAACTTGCTGCACTGGGAGAAAAAGCAGCAGAAGGACTCCTTGACGGAACGGATGAAACTGCAGGTTTGTGCCTGAAAACAAAAGTGTGCAAGGTTCGACATTTGACAAAAACCATAAGCCAGGATCTTAAAATTGCCTATGGTTATCGGTGTCAGATATGTGGACAATATGTAGGGGAGCCATACGGATCAAAACTCATACACGCACATCACATAGACTATTTTGTTAAAAGTCTCAACAATAATGCGAATAATATCATGATTCTCTGCCCGAACCATCACGGTATTATTCACGATCAAAATCCGGAGTTTGATTTTTCAAATAAAACATTTCATTATCCAAACGGTTACATTGAAGGCCTGAAATTAAACTTTCATCTTAAGTAACAGATACATAGCGGCTGATTTTTGCGCTTAAGCGGATCGGCTCCGCGGGGCAATGACATAATCGGGCTGCCGGTGGCGAGAAATTTACAAGCATAAATCCCCTGTGTTTGCAGATACTACAAACACAGTATTTGCAGCGAAGGAGAATTTATATATGAAAGCAACCGGAATTGTTCGGCGTATCGATGATCTGGGCCGCGTTGTGATCCCGAAGGAGATCCGGCGCACCCTGCGGATCCGCGAGGGCGACCCGCTGGAGATCTTTACGGACAGCGATGGCGGAGTGATCTTTAAAAAATATTCGCCGGTGGGAGAAATGTCGCCCATGGCGGCTCAATATACCGATGTTCTGTCCAAAACGGCAGGACTGCCGTGCCTCGTCTGTGACCGCGACCATGTGATTGCGGCGGCGGGCGTTTCCCGCAAGGAATACCTGGAACGGCGGATCTCGCCTGCGCTGGAGGAAATGATCGAGAACCGCCGCAGTTATTTTATCAAAAAAGGAGAGAAACCGACGCTTCTCCCGGTGGAAGGGCTGGAGAGGAACGCAGCGGCGGTGGCGCCGATTCTGGCGGGCGGCGATGTGTTCGGCGCGGTGGTTCTGATGAGCGGCGACAGCGGCGCGCTCCCCGGTGAAACGGAACAGAAGCTGGTCGTGACGGCGGCGGCATTTCTCAGCCGGCTGATGGAAGAGGAATGACCGGGAAAACCGAAAAAATATCTGCAAACTTCGGCGCGGGAATTGCGTTTGTTGGTGGATTTCGCTGTTGCTTTTTTTGGAACGGCGTGATATACTGATAAACAGAAGGTGAATAGTGAAGAATGAAAGAGTGGGGCGACCCGCTCTTTTGTTTATTTGTGCGGAGGGCAGATCCGTCTTTGGCGCGGAGAATGCCCGGTGTCCCGCAGAAATTCTGCCGGCAGACAAAGCCGGGATCCGCTCCCGGAGCGGATCAGAAGCGAAGGGATGATGAAGCAGTATGGCAAAGAAGGAAAAGGGGAATACGGTTTCCGTCGTGCGGCAGATCGCGCAGCCGATCGCCGAATCCCTCGGGCTGGCGCTTTGGGACGTCCGGTTCGTCAAGGAAGGCGCAGACTGGTTTCTGCGGATCTTTATCGACAAGGAAGGCGGCGTTTCCATTGAAGACTGCGAAGCGATGAGCCGTGCGATCGACAAGCCGCTTGACGACGCCGATCCGATCAGCCAGTCGTATTGTCTGGAGGTCTCGTCTCCCGGCGTGGAGAGAGAACTGGTGCGGCCGGAGCATTTTGCACAGATGACCGGGCAGCCGGTCAAGCTGCGGCTGATCCGCCCGGATGAAAACGGCGAGCGCGATCTTTGCGGCACGCTCGGAGGGCTGGAGGGCGATACGATCTTGCTGCTCGGCGGGGACGGCGCCGAACGGAGGATCCCGCAGAAGGACGCAGCCTCGGTAAGGCTGGACGATTTTTAAAAACCATGATCGTTATCGATGATATTGATCTGACAGATTTGAAAGGATGATCCGAAAAATGCGTAAAAAAGAAGATCAGAAGATCAGCAACGAAAATACCGAGTTTTTCGAGGCGCTGCGTCTGCTGGAAAAGGAAAAAGGCATCCCGATGGAGTTTATGTTTGAAAAGATCACCTCTGCCATCGTTGTCGCCGTCAAACGCAGCTACAACGGCAACGACGACGTGATTGTCAACATGGATCCGAACAATAACCGGTTTGAGGTCTTTCTGCGCAAAGAGGTCGTGGACGACGTTCTGCCCGAGGACGCCGTAATGGATCCCGACCGTCAGATCTTTCTTGCGGATGCACGTAAGCTGGACCCCACCGCCGGCGTCGGCGACAAGGTCTCCATCAAGCTGGAGACCAAGCAGTTCGGGCGGATCGGCGCGCAGGCGGCGAAGCACGTCATCCGGCAGGGCATCCGCGAGGTAGAGCGCGGCCAGGTGATGCAGGAGTTCCAGAACCGCAATCAGGAGCTTGTTTCCGCTGTGGTGGAACGCATTGATCCCCGCACGGGCGCCGCAAGCCTGACCATCGGCAAGGCCGAAGCCGTGCTGCCCAAAACCGAGCAGGTCGGCGCGGAATCCCTCAAAGAGGGCGACCACATCAAGGTTTATGTGGTGGACGTTAAGGATACCGAAAAAGGGCCGCGCGCGATGATCTCCCGCACACATCCCGGTCTGGTCAAGCGCCTGTTCGAGACCGAGGTGCCCGAAATTTACGACGGTACGGTAGAGATCAAGGCCGTTTCGCGTGAGGCCGGTTCCCGCACAAAGCTTGCCGTGTTCAGCAAAGACCCGAATGTGGACGCCGTCGGCGCCTGCATCGGTCCGCGCGGGGCGCGTGTCGGCAAGATCGTCGAGGAGCTGGGCGGCGAAAAGATCGATATCGTGGAATACAGCGAGGATCCCGCAAAGTTTATTTCGGCGGCGCTTTCTCCCGCAACGGTGCTCAGTGTGACGCTGGAGCCGGACGGAAGCCGCGCCTGCCATGTTTCCGTTCCGGACAGTCAGCTTTCCCTTGCGATCGGCAACCGCGGCCAGAACGCCCGCCTTGCCGCCAAGCTGACCGGATGGAAGATCGATATCCGGCCCGAAAGCGGGTTCTACGGCGAAGAGCCGCAGGCCTGACCGCTGTGCTTTTGCCGGTTTCAGTTACATCCGCAGGGCAGTTTTAGAAAGGCAGGTAATGCACGATGCAACCAAAAAAGATCCCGATGCGCATGTGCACGGGGTGCGGCCAGATGAAGCCGAAAAAGGAGCTTGTCCGCGTGGTAAAAGCGCCGGACCGACTTGGAGAAAACGGCGAGGTTCTGGAGCCGGGCGCCGTTTCGCTCGACCCGGTCGGCAAAAAACCGGGGCGCGGCGCTTATGTTTGCAATAACGCGGATTGCCTGAAAGCCGCCCGCAAGGCGCGCAAGCTGGAACGGGCGTTCGGCTGCAAGATCCCGGATGAGGTTTACGAGCGAATGGAGGCGGAGATCGGTGCAAAAGAATGATTCGCTGCTTTCGCTGTTCGGCATGGCCCGGCGCTGCGGAAAAATCACGCAGGGCTTTGATGCGTCGGCAGCAGCCGTTTCCCGCGGAAAGTCCCGCGCGTTTTTTCTGACGCCGGACGCCGCCGAGCGCACCCGGCGCAATATCCGCAGGATTGCGGAGGAAAACGGCGCGCAGGTTTTTGAGCTTGCCGTTTCGATGCAGGAGCTTGGCGCCTGTATCGGCTGCGGCCCGACCGGAGTGGTGGCGCTGACGGACGCCGGATTTGAGAAAAAAGCATGTGTGCTTGCCGCCAATGGATTCTGCGAAAGGGATGGTCAATAATATGATGATTAAATACCGCATCAACGAGGTCGCGAAGGATCTCAATGTGTCCAATAAAGATGTGATCAATGTGATCGCTGAAAAATTCGGCGTTGCAAAAAAGCCGATGACTGCGTTGGAAGAGGATGAACTCAACGTCGTCTTTGAAACCTTTACCCAAAAGAATCAGGTCGAAAATTTTGACGCGTATTTTGCGCGCCGCCGTCCGGCAAACGCTTATACCGTTTCGGCAGAGGAAGCGCCCGCGGCCGAAGCACCCGCAGCGCCCGTGACGGAACCTGCGGCCGAAGCTGCTGCGGCTCCTGCGGCGGAGCAGCCCGCTGCCGCAAAAGCGGAAAGCAAGCCCGAAAAGAAAAACGCAAACCGTCAGCCTGCAGCACAGCGCGGCGACCGGAACGGCGCCCAGAAGGCAGGCGGCGCGCCGAAGAATCAGGGCGCGAATAACCGTCAGCCCCAGCAGAAGCCCCAGCCCCAGCAGAATCAGAACCGTCCGCAGGCAAACGGCGACAACACCGTGAAAAAGCCGGCGGTGCGCATCGTGGACACCCGCACCACGAACGTGAATATCGATAAGTACAACGAAAAATATGACCGCATGGCGAATGAAAAGGTCAGGACGGATAATACTGTAAACAAGCAGAAGCTGAACCAGCGTTCCCGCCAGGAGCGCGGAAAGCCCCGCAACGCCCGCCGCGAGACTGAAGCGGAGCGTATGCGCCGCATTCAGCTGGAGCGCCAGAAAAAGCCGATGAACATCACGCTGCCCGACGAGCTGACGGTCGGCGAGCTTGCGCTGCGTCTGAAGGCGACCTCTGCCGAGGTCATCAAAAAGCTGATGGCGGCCGGCGTTTTTGCGGCGGTCAACGATACCATCGATTTTGATACGGCGGCGCTGGTTGCCATGGAATTCAATGCGCGCGCCGAAAAAGAAGTGATCGTGACCATTGAAGACCGCATTATCGACGACAGCGAGGACGAAGACGCCAATCTGGTGCCGCGCGCGCCCGTCGTGGTCGTTATGGGCCACGTTGACCACGGCAAGACCTCTCTGCTGGACGCGATCCGCCACGCCAACGTGACTGCCTCCGAAGCCGGCGGCATTACGCAGCATATCGGCGCTTACCGCGTGCGGATCAATGACCGCGACATCACCTTCCTCGATACTCCCGGCCACGCCGCGTTTACCACCATGCGCGCCCGCGGCGCGCAGGTGACCGATATCGCCGTGCTGGTGGTCGCTGCGGACGACGGTATTATGCCGCAGACCGTGGAAGCGATCAACCACGCCAAGGCAGCCGGCGTTTCCATCATCGGGGCCATCAATAAAATGGATAAACCGACGGCAAATCCCGATCATGTCAAGCAGCAGCTGACCGAATACGAGCTGGTGCCGGAAGAATGGGGCGGCGACGTTCCCTGCATCCCGGTGTCCGCAGTCACAAAGGAAGGCGTCAACGACCTGCTGGAAATGATCACGCTGGTCGCCGATATGAAGGAACTGAAGGCCAATCCGGACCGCGCGGCCAGGGGTACCGTGATCGAAGCACGGCTCGACCGCGGCAAAGGCCCGATCGCAACGGTTCTGGTGCAGAACGGAACGCTGCGCACCGGCGATATCATCGTTGCGGGAACCAGCGTCGGCCGCGTCCGTGCCATGACGGATCACCGCGGCGGCAAAGTGGAGAGCGCCGGCCCGTCCGTCCCGGTTGAGATCATCGGTCTGGACGATGTGCCGACCGGCGGCGACGTGTTCAACGTTGTTTCCGACGAACGCCTTGCGCGCGAGCTGGTGGAACAGCGCAAGAACGAGCGCAAGGAAGAAATGTTCAATGCGCAGACCAAGGTCACGCTCGACAATCTGTTTGATCAGATGCAGCAGGGCGAGATCAAGGAACTGAAGATCATCGTCAAGGCTGACGTGCAGGGTTCCGTGGAGGCGGTTCGCCAGTCGCTGGAAAAGCTTTCCGGAGACGAGGTGCGCGTCAATGTCATCCACGGTGCGGTCGGCGCCGTCAGCGAGTCCGACGTGATGCTCGCCGCGGCTTCCAACGCGATCATCGTCGGCTTCAATGTGCGGCCGGATCCCGTTGCGGCCGAGAACGCCAAGCGCGACGGCGTTGATATGCGCCTTTACCGCATTATTTACGACTGCATCGAAGAGATCCAGTCGGCCATGAAGGGGATGCTGGCGCCGAAATTCCGCGAGGTCTCGCTCGGCCGTGCGGAATGCCGCCAGGTGTACAAGGTATCCAACGTCGGCACCGTCGCCGGCTGCTATATTCTCGAAGGCAAGATCACCCGCGCCGCACAGATCCGCATTGTGCGTGACGGAATCGTGGTCGCCGATGACAAGATCGCGTCGCTGCGCCGCTTCAAGGACGACGTCAGGGAGGTTGCGCAGGGCTACGAGTGCGGAATCGGGCTGGAACGCTTCAACGATCTCAAGGAAGGCGACGTTTTCGAAGCTTATCTGATGGAAGAGTACCGCGAGGACTGAGTTCCCCGCCGGAAGGAGGAAAGGCCCTTGGCCAGTCACAAACTGCAGCGCAGCACGGAGGATATCCGCCGCGAGCTGACCGATATTTTGCGAACCCTGAAGGACCCGCGCGTGCAGGGAGTGTTCCTGAGCATTGTGCGCGTGGAGGTTACAAACGATTTTTCCTACTGCAAGGTCTATGTCAGTGCAATGGAGGGGCTGGAACGCGCCAAAGAAGCGGTGCGCGGGCTGGATTCCGCCGCCGGATATATGCGCACCGAGCTTGGGCGCCGGCTTGCGCTGCGCCATGTTCCAAAGCTGCTGTTTGCGGCGACCGATTCCATTGAATACAGCGCCGAGATCTCCCGCAGGCTGATGGAACTGAAGCGCGAAGCGCCCGCGGAAGACACGGACAGCGAGACAGAGGAAGGGAACGGGAACCATGCATGAAGATCACGCTGAATGAGGCTGCTGCACTGCTTGCGGCGCACGACAGGATCCTGATCCTGAGCCACCAGTCGCCGGACGGCGATACGCTCGGTTCGGCGGGCGCGCTCTGCCTCGGGCTTGCAGAACTGGGCAAACAGGCCCGCTTTGTCTGCTCCGACCCGATCCCCGAAAAATACGATTATATGCTTTCGGCGGTCCCGGCTCCGGATTTTGAGCCGGAATACATCGTTGCGGTGGATATTGCCGACCGCAAGCTGCTGGGCAAAAAGCTGGACGCCTGCTGCCCGCGGATCGATCTGTGCATTGACCACCACGGTTCCAACACGCAATACGCCGGGCAGTGCTATGTCGATCCCACTGCTGCGGCTACCTGTGAGATCATTTTCGAACTGCTCCGGCTGCTGAAGATCCCGGTCGGCAAAGAGATCGCCCGGTGCCTGTTCACCGGCATCTCGACCGACACGGGCTGCTTCCGCTATTCCAACACGACGCCGCAGACGATGCGCATTGCCGCCGAATTGATGGAAGCGGGCGCGGAAGCGGCGGAGATCAACCGCCAGATGTTCGAGATCAAAACGCGTTCCCGGATGGAGCTGGAGCGCATGGCGCTCGACCGGATGGAATATGCTTTCGGCGGCCGGTGCGCGATGATCGTGATCACGATGGAAATGATCGCGCAGTCCGGCGCGACGGAGGGCGATCTGGAGGGTCTGGCGCCGCTGCCGCGCAATGTGGAAGGCGTTCGCGTCGGGCTGACGCTGCGCGAAAAAGCGCCCGGCGTCTACAAGGTTTCGGTGCGCACCGGGGTTCATGTCAACGCGTCGCACCTGTGTGCAAGGCTTGGCGGCGGCGGTCATCCGCAGGCCTCCGGCTGCATGCTGCAGGGAGAGCTGGACGAGGTCAAGCAGAAGCTGCTCGCAGTGGTGGAGCAGTTTCTGACCGGACAGGCAGTTTAAGATCAAAAAATCAGATTCCGCAGGGGAAAGGGCTGGTCTGCTTGAAAAGCGGCGTGCTGATCGTCGATAAACCGCAGGATTTTACATCGTTTGACGTGCTGGCTTCTCTGCGCAGACCGATGAATACAAAAAAGCTCGGCCATACCGGAACGCTGGATCCGATGGCGACCGGCGTTTTGCCGGTGCTTGCCGGGTCGGCCACGCGGGCGGCCGATCTTCTGCCGGAGAGCGGCAAGGCGTACCGCGCCTCGTTTGTGCTGGGAATTGCAACGGATACGCAGGATATTACCGGCGCCGTGCTGCTGCGGCGGCCGTTCTGCGTTCCGGCAGAAGAACTGGAGCGGGCCTGTGTTCCTCTGCGCGGCAGGATCTGGCAGGTGCCGCCGATGTATTCCGCGGTGAAGAAGGACGGCGTGCGGCTGTACGATCTGGCGCGCAAAGGCGTTACCGTGGAGCGGGAGGCCCGCCCGGTCACGATCGAAACGCTGACGGTGGAGTCCTTTTGCCCGGAATCCGGCGCCGGTACGCTGTTCGTCCGCTGTTCAAAGGGGACATATATCCGTACCCTGATCGCCGATCTGGGCGAAGCGCTGGGCTGCGGCGCAGTGATGACGGCGCTGCGGAGAACCGAAGCCTGCGGCTTTTCCGAAGAGGAAGCGACCCCGCTGCAGGCGCTGCGCGAAATGAGCTGCGGCGAGATCGAGGCGCTGATGCACCCGGTGGAAAGCCTGTTTGCTGCCTGCCCGGCGCTCCGGGTAACGGCGGCACAGACCGTGCGCTTTGCAAACGGCGGCGCACTTTCCGCCGATCGGGTTCCGCTGCCGGCCAAAACGGCCGACGGCGAGCTGTTGCGGGTCATTTCGCCGCAGGGAACGTTCCTCGGCCTCGGCGAATTCCGGGCCGGACAGAACTGCGTGGGTGTCAGAAAAATTTTTGTTGCTGCTTCGGAACTGTAAGGATACGGCCAGCCGGTCTGCGGCTGACAGATCAGGAGGAAAGGAGACCGGTATGCAGATATTTTCTTCGCTCTGTGAGGCGCCGGTGCCGACGTCCGTTGCGCTGGGGTGCTTTGACGGGCTGCACACCGGTCACAGGTCGGTGCTGGAAGAGGCGCTCGAAAGCGGCAGGGACGGCCTTTCTCCCGCTGTGTTCACCTTTGGTCTGCGGGAGAACGCAATGACCGTGGTCAAGCCTGTGCCGGAGCTGATGAGCTCCCGGCTGCGCGAACGGCTGCTGGAGCAGATGGGTTTTTCGCTGCTGTGGCGCGTTGATTTCAATGCGGTGCGCAATATTCTGCCGGAGGATTTTGTCCGCGATGTGCTCTGCACAAGGCTGCACGCAAAAAAAATCTGCTGCGGCTATAATTACCGGTTCGGCTTCGGCGGAAAGGGCGACGCAGCGCTGCTGCAGAAGCTGGGGGAGGAGTGCGGCGCAGAGGTCGTCGTTCTGCCGCCCGTGCTGCAGCAGGGCAGCCCTGTCAGCTCGTCGCGCATCCGTGCGGCGGTGATGGAGGGCCGCGCGGAAGAGGCATCCGCTTTGCTCGGCCGCCCGTTTACCATCGATTTTCCGGTGGTTCACGGCCGGCAGCTGGGCAGGCTGCTCGGTACGCCGACGATCAACCAGCCGTTTCCCTCCGGGTTTGTGCTGCCGAAGTTCGGCGTTTATGCATCGTTTGCCGAGGTGGACGGCAAAAGGCTGCACGCCGTTACCAATGTCGGCATCAAACCGACCGTCGGCGCAGGCGGGCCGCTGGCCGAAACCTATATCGCCGGTTTTACGGGCGATCTTTACGGAAAGAGCGTTCCGGTCAGCCTGCTGAAGTTCCTGCGTCCGGAGCAGAAATTTGATTCGCTGGAGCTTCTGAAACAGCAGATCCTTTCCGATGCATCCCGTTCTGCGGAGATCCTGCGGGATTTCGGCGTGTGAAACGAAAAAAACATATCCGCGCTTTTCCGTCAGGTGTTGGAATTCTCTGCGCTTTGTGATATCATAACCTTGAGTCATGGCGATTTTTCTGGTGTTGCTTCAATCATACCCGTATCGCTGCGGCTCTTTTTTTTATTTCCTGTAGAAATCACCTTTTAGGGAGGGTCAGCTATGAGATTGAATTTTATCGGCCTGGACGCAGGCCTGCTGCAGGGTTTGACGATCCTGAGCAAGACCCATGACTTCACGCTGGGGGAAGGCGGTGCAGACGTTTTTGTCAGACAGATTGATGAACCCCGCATTCAGGTTCGTGTGCTGGACGAAAATCGGGCGGAACTGCAGTACCATGAGCGCATCCATTTCTTCCGGGCATTGGGGATCCTCCTTGAAAAGCTGGAAAACGGGGATACAGGGAACACCTGCGAGACCTGCAGCTTTGATACCTGCGGCGTGATGTTTGACATGTCCCAGGGAAGCGCGGTCGTTCTGCCCGGCGCCATGGAGCATATTCTGGAGCGCATGGCGGTCATGGGCCTGAATATGCTGATGCTGTATCTGGAGGATTGCTACGTTCTGGAAGGACATCCCTATTTCGGATACCTGAGGCCTCAGTACACGCAGGAGGATATGCATCGGATCGACGAATATGCAGCGATTTTTGGTATAGAAGTGATTCCGTGCATGCAGTCCCTTGCGCATCTGATCGATGCCATCAAGTGGCCGCCCTATAACGGCTTTTCCGATACGGAGGACATCCTGATGGTCGGCGATGAGCGTACTTATCGGTTTGTGGAGGATATGATCGTTCAGGTGATGAAGCCCTTCCGGAGCAAACGGATCCATATCGGGATGGATGAGGCATGGAAGCTCGGCCGCGGAAACTATGAGGATCAGCACGGCCGGCGCAGCAAACATGAGCTGATGAAGGAGCATCTGGACCGTGTTTATCAGATCACGGAAAAATACGGTCTGGAGCCGATGATGTGGAGCGATATGTTCTTCAACACCGCCGATCTGGAGGGGTATGGAAACAACTACAATCCGGATGCGCCGATTTCACAGGAGATCGTCTCCGGGATGCCGGAGAAGCTGGGTCTGGTGTTCTGGGAATACAACCATACGGATGCAGAGTTTTATGACAAAGTGATCCGCCGGCATCAGGAATTCGGCCGCCGCGTTTACTTCGCGGGCAGCGTCTATAACTGCTTCGGCTTTGGCGTCAACTACGGTCTGGCGGCCGGAACCATCGAGGCTTCCATCGGCTCCTGCAAACGAAACGGTGTGCG
>JAQXJH010000106.1 GCA_029008595.1 Bacillota bacterium | reverse complement strand
GCCAGGCCGGAGAGGCGGATTCCGTGCTCCTTGCAATAGCTGAGGTTTTCCCGGTTTCGGTAGATCTTGTCCGCTAGAATACGACTTAGATAATGCCCTTCTCGCTCATGGAACCGTTCGATCATTTCCGGCAGATTCCCGGCCTCGTTGTAGGCGTCAAAGGAGCAGAACTCCAGCCGCGTCCACCCGTCTACAACGCTGATGTCCAATTTTGCGCCAAATTCCACAGGTTTTCCGACTTTCCCACGCACAATGGGTCGGACAAAGGGCCGACTCACGCTGACGATCCGGTCAGGCACGCTGTGGGTATTGGTTATCGTACATGTATTTCTGCTGCTCATAGATGGTGCGGATCGTATCCAGGCGTTCCATCTGTCGCGTGGTCAGAGATTTTCCAAGAGATAGTTTTCCATCAACAGCATCAAGGTCACGCCGGAGGTAACCCAGCTGTTTTCCAATAGATTTGTGGGTCATTTTTGCAGTATGCTTGCGGCATCTGGTGTATTTCAGATAATCCTTCCGGGCGCGCTTGCGGTAGTTGCGAGGCTTCTTTCCGTCTGCGCAGGGTCATGGAGCACGTCCAGAAGCTTCTCGGCGTTTTATCTTGCCTCACTGAGCAGAGAAACGTCTTGGGGATACCGGATGTTGGACGGTGCGCAGGTGGCGTCCATGATCATGGTGCCGCTGTTGCCGCTCGAACCGGGAGCATCGTCAGAATCATCATCGTCCCTGCCTTCGGCCTCTTTTGCCTGACGCTCCTTGGCGTCACGCACGATCATCTCGTTGATCTCACCCAGCACCTCCGGCGTCAACCGCTTATGGAAGTACACCATCAAGGAGGAGTCGAAGGGCGGCTTTTCATTGTCATAGCCGGGATACCCGCAGAAGTACTGCAGGTATGGGTTCTCCTGGATTTGAAGCGCGGTTTCCTCGTCGGAATATCCATACTCCGCCTAAATGATACAGGCACCCAAAGCCAGCCGCAGTGGCTTGGCCACATTGCCTTTGCGGTTGGTAAACAGAGCGGCGTACCGCGACTCTCTTGCATTTGCAGGATCAGCAGTTCCATTCTCTGATTAGCGGTATCATCTACCTCATTCAAATGTTTGACCAGTTCTCAATCCAGCAAAAGTGTGTTATACAGCACCTTGCGGTGTTCTTTCAAATGGCGCAGACGCATTCTGCTGTATTTACCATAGCATGGTTCTTCCTCCGAAAGTTCCAAATCCGGATAATGCATTCCATCTGCTCCGAGCGTATATGTACCGCCCATTTCTTCATAGATTGACTTTATATGCTATTCCTCCTTGAAATCAGCAATGACCTTCAGATCATTGCAAAATGTTCAAGAGCAGCACGGATAGCATCTTCCTTTTCTTTCGGACATTGCGGCACTTTCTGGTTTTCTTTTTGAGAGATATTGTAATGCTCCCCGACTTCGATGCCGTACTTCCGTTTGACCTGAGAAATATATAAAGTTGAAACCTTTAAGCCAAATTCTTTCAGCACATAATCCTTGATTTCCTGATAGGTGGCTTTCTTCTCCGCATCGGTCAAATCCAGCTCATCCATATCCAGATCAATCTCGATATGTTGCTTTGTATTAAGTTTGGACAATAAACATACCGTTTCAACGTGGCAGGTGCGGGGGAAAAGGTCAACAGGGGTTGCGCGGCAGAGCCGGTAACCCATTTCGCCGAGCAGCCTGACGTCGCGCGCAAGGGTAGCCGGGTCGCACGAGACATAAACGATGCGCTGTGGCTGCATCTGTTCCGCAACGGTATGCAGCAGGTCGGCGCTGCAGCCCTTGCGGGGCGGATCAACCACCACAACGTCCGGCGATTCGCCTCTGCGGGCAAGCGTCTGTGCCGCTTCGGCCGCATCGGCGCAAAGAAATTCGGCATTTCCGATGCCGTTGCGGGCTGCGTTCTGTTTTGCGTCCTCCACCGCCTGCGCCACGATCTCGACGCCGATGACACGCCGCGCAGCGGAGGCCATAAACAGCCCGATCGTTCCCGTTCCGCAGTAAAGGTCAAGCAGCAGCTCCCGGCCGGTCAGCGCCGCCTCCTGCCGGGCGATGGAATACAGCCGTTCGGTCTGGTCGTGATTGACCTGATAAAACGAAAGCGGGGAAATGCGGAACGAAACGCCGCCGAGCCTGTCGGTGATCGTATCCTGCCCCCAGATGGTGCGGCAGTGTTCGCCAAGGATCACATTCGTGCGTTCCCGGTTCACATTCAGCACAATGCTTCTGATCTGCGGCACATCTGCCGTCAGACACGCGGCAAGCTCCTGTTCTCCCGGCAGAGAATCGGCGTTGCACACGATGCAGACCATGAGTTCGCCCGTTGCGCGCGCCTGGCGCAGGCAGAGATGACGCAGAACGCCTTTGTGGGTCTGTTCGTCGTACGCCGAAAGTCCGCGCTGCTGCGCCCAGTTGAGAAAGGATTCCGTGATGACCGAAAACTCCTTCGGCTGCAGCAGGCAGTCCGTGCAGGAAACGATCCTGTGGCTGCGCTGCGCAAAAAAACCGGTGCAGAGCTTTCCGTCTGCGCCCGTTCCGACCGGCAGCTGCGCTTTGTTGCGGTAACGGTCGGTTTCCGCTGCGGCAACGATCGGTTCCACGGCAAACCCGGTCAGACCGCCGATGCGCTGCAGCGCGTCCTGCACCTTCTGCTGCTTGATGCGGCACTCCTCCGCATAATCCAGATGGCGGTAAACGCAGCCGCCGCACGGCCGGGATACGCTGCAGTCCACTCCGATCCGCGCGGGAGACGGCTGCAGGATCTTTTCCACGCGGCCGACCGCATAATTTTTCGATACCTTGATAATGCGGACAAGCAGCCGGTCCCCCGGAGCCGACGCCGCCACAAAAACGGCAGCGCCGTCCACACGGCCGACGCCGCTGCCCTCGGCTGTCATCCCGGTAATGGTCAGTTCCGCAAGGTCGTTCTTTCTGAGCACGCGGCGCTTCTCCCTTCTGCAAAAAAGCCGCACCGGGCAGCCCGGACGGCAAAATCTTTCTGAAATGAATACCGGATTATTGTATCATACTCTCTATGGAATCTCAAGAACCGGCGCGGCAATTTTCCGCGAAAACAGAAAAAGACCGCCCTGCAGCATGGCAGAACGGTCTTTTGCCTGAGGAAGAAATTACAGCGGGCAAACGTTGACGGCTCTCAGCTTTGCGCTGTTCTTGGGATCCGGCTCGGTTTCAAAGGTGACCTTCTGGCCTTCCGCCAGAGTCTTGAAGCCCTCCGTCTGGATCGCGGAGAAATGCACAAAAACATCTTCGCCGCCTTCGTCGTTGGAAATGAAGCCGTAGCCCTTGCTCTCGTTAAACCATTTTACCGTACCGTTCATCTTACAGGTACCTCCAATTATAAATTCACCCGTGACTGCAATAAAAAACTCACATAGCTGCAAATCATAGACAGAACTATGACCTACAAAAATGTGAGTTCAAACTGTCGATTTGGATGTAAAATGATTATAGCACAGAGAAAAGAGAAAGTAAAGCCAAATCTTTGGAAAATTACCGGACAGCCGCAGCGCGAAGGAAACCGTTGTTCAAGTCGTTCATAATTGAGCAACAATTTCTTAAAATTTCTTGCGGAATTTGTCGCATCTTCTGAATTTCAATCAATCATACAATATTGAATTGACTTTACTTGGGCACAGTGATAAGATGAAAAAAATGAGAAAGCAGGATGCGGCAGGGCGGCGAAGCTTCTGCCGGGCAAGGCTTTCCAAGGAAAGGTCGGATCAAAATGAACGGATTGACAATGATGTTGATCGCAATTGTCGTTCTGGGCGGCGCCTACCTGATCTATGGCCGGTGGCTTGCAAAAAAATGGGGGATCGACCCCAATGCAAAAACACCTGCCTACGAGATGGAGGACGGTGTGGACTACGTTCCTGCCGACACCAACGTGGTGTTCGGGCACCAGTTTGCTTCAATTGCGGGTGCAGGCCCGATCAACGGGCCGATTCAGGCGGCGGTTTTCGGCTGGGTGCCGGTGTTGCTCTGGATCCTGATCGGCGGCGTTTTCTTCGGCGCAGTGCAGGACTTTGTTGCCATGTATGCCTCGGTGAAAAACAAAGGCCGTTCCATCGGCTATATTATCGAACGCTACATCGGCAAGACCGGCAAGAAGCTTTTCCTGCTGTTCTGCTGGCTGTTCTGCATTCTGGTCGTTGCAGCGTTTGCGGATGTTGTGGCGAAAACCTTTAACGGTGTCGGCAATGCCGATTCGGTCAATATTGCCAACGGCTCCGTTGCAACCACCTCCATGCTGTTTATCGGCTTTGCGGTGGCGCTCGGCTTTATTCTCCGCTATGCAAAACTCCCGAAATGGCTGAACACCGTTATTGCGATCGTGTTTCTGATCGCTGCGATCGCCATCGGACTCAATGTGCCGGTCTTCATTGCGGGAAGCGTGTGGCATCTTGTTATTTTCGTGTACATTCTGATCGCATCGATCACGCCGGTCTGGGCGCTGCTGCAGCCGCGCGACTATCTGAACAGCTATCTGCTGGTGGCAATGATCCTGGCGGCGGTCGTCGGTATTGTCGTTGCCAATCCGTCGGTAAATCTGCCGGCGTTCACTTCGTTCAATGTGGAAGGAACCGGCAGCCTGTTCCCGATCCTGTTCGTTACCATCGCCTGCGGCGCTGTTTCCGGTTTCCATTCGCTGGTTTCCTCCGGTACTGCGTCCAAGCAGATCAAGAATGAAAAGAATATGCTTCCGGTTTCCTTCGGCGCCATGCTGCTGGAGAGCATGCTCGCAGTGGTCGCGCTGATCGCGGCTGCAAGCTTTGCTACCGGTGCCGCTGCAGAAGCCGGATACACAACGCCTTCTCTGGTGTTTGCCGGCGGTGTGGCGAACTTCCTGACGGTTGTCGGTCTGCCGCATAATGTGGTCTTTACGCTGATCAACCTGGCTGTTTCCGCCTTTGCGCTCACCAGTCTGGACAGCGTCGCCCGTGTCGGCCGCCTGAGCTTCCAGGAGCTGTTCCTTGACGAAAGTATCAAGGATGAGGATATCAAGGGCTGGCGCAAGGTGCTGACCAACAAGTATTTTGCAACCGGGATCACGCTGGTTCTGGCGTATGCGCTGGCAAAAGCCGGTTATGCTGCGATCTGGCCGCTCTTCGGTTCTGCCAACCAGCTGCTCAGCGCTCTGGCACTGCTGGCCTGCGCGGTGTACCTCAAGCGCACCAAGCGTCAGGGCTGGATGCTGTGGGTGCCGATGGTCATCATGCTGGCCGTTACCGGTACGGCGCTGACCATGCAGATCATTGGGCTGGCGTCCAAGCTCGGCACCACCTATGCGTGGGTCGCCGGTGTGACTCAGGTCGTCGACGGCAAGACGGTGATGACGGCGTGGGGCGCTCTGCTGCAGTTGGTCTTTGCGGCGCTGCTGCTTGCTCTCGGTGTGGTCGTTGCCATTCAGGGCATCGGCAAGCTCCTTGCGAAAAAAGAAGAAGAGGTTCCGCAGGCTGTCTGATCAGCGGCTGAGAATTTCCGAAACTTCAAAGCGTTCCGTTCGGGTTTCCGGGCGGAACGCTTTTTTCGTAGGACGTGACCGGAACACAGCTGCGGTCATTCGACAAATATTCTTGCATTATAAGACGGAATTTGTTATGATAGCCATGCAATGCGCATGATCGGTCGATCGGCAGGTCAGGAAAGGATGAGGCAGAGTGGAACGGTTTTCCGGAATAAAAAGTTGGGCCGCAGCAGTGATTTTTGTATTCTTTTTGGCCGGCTGTGCTGCGCCGCAGGGGCAGACCTCCGGGCCGGTGAGCCGTCCGGCAGAAAGCGCCGTGGAGACAAGCATCCCGGAAACGTCCGACCAGGAAAGCATATCCGGCGGATCGGAGCTTTCATCCGAAACCGAGCGGGAGGAAAAACCTTCTGCCGGTGACAAGAAAGACGAAGAAGATTCCGCAGTAAGCAGCGCGCCCGCAGCCGGTTCGTCGATGCCGCAAAGCAGCACTCCCGCAGCTGGTTCGTCGGTGCCGCAAAGCAGCACTCCTGCAGCCAGCTCGGCAATGCCGCAGAGCAGTTCGTCCGCAGCCAGCCCGGCAGTGCCGCAGAGCAGCGCGCCCGCAGCCAGCTCGACGCTTCCCCAGAGCAGTACGCCCGCAGTCAGCTCGGCAATGCCGCAGAGCAGCACGCCGGCAGCTTCAGAAAACGGCAGCCCTTCCTCCGCTTCCGTTCCGACGGAGGAAAGCGATCTGATGCAGATGGCGCGGCAGGTGATCGATCTGGTCAATCAGGAGCGCGCCAGACAGGGACTTTCCGCTTTGCGCGTGAATACGGAGCTGATGGAAGGCGCCCAGATCAGAAGCCGGGAGATCGTTACAAAATTTTCGCACGAGCGCCCGAACGGCGAGTATGGGTATCAGTTGGCATTCCGGGCAGGATTCAGCACCGTGGGCGAAAACATTGCTTACGGCTATTCCTCGGCAGAGGCTGTGATGGAAGCATGGATGAATTCTTCGGGACACCGCGCCAATATTTTAGGCGCCGGTTTTACGGAGATCGGCGTCGGTTGTTACCGCGGCAGCAACGGGCTTCTGTACTGGACGCAGCTGTTCGGCGGCTGAATCAACGGAGAGGAATATAAAACAGAAATATACAAAAGACGAACCGTCCGCAGCGATTTTCTGCAGACGGTTCGTTTTTTCAGTTTATTTTTGGCCGGGTATCGCTTGGTCAACATATTCCTGCAATGCCTGCAGCCGCTGCGGATCCATCGCCGGGCAGCTGCTGAGCGGGTTCGGGATGCCAAGCTTTTTGTATTTGAAAGCCCCCATGGTGTGGTACCCCAGCAGCTGATATTTTTCGATCACGACGCTAAACGGCCGCAGCACCTCAAGATAGCGGTCCAGCCATGCGGTGCTGTCGTTGATTCCCGGAACGACAACGGTGCGGATCCAGGTCCGCTGTCCGATCCGGCGCAGATAGTCCAGAAAATCGAGCACAGTCTGCAGCGTTCCGCCGGTATAAAGGCGAAAGCTGTCTTCCTCCGGAAACTTGAGATCACAGATGACCAGATCGGCGTTTTTTACTGCTGTGCGGACGGCGGCCGAAAGGGGAACGCAGCCGCAGGTATCGATCGTATAGCCAATGTGCTCTGTCCGGAGCAGCGCGGCGAGGGCGTTGATCCCCTCCGCCTGCAGCAGAGGTTCCCCGCCGCTGAATGTTACGCCGCCGTTGCCTGCTTTGAAATACGGAAGGCAGCGGCGGATTTTTGCAAACAGCTCGTCCGGTGTTTTTTCCTGTCCCGCGCAGGGGTTCCAGGTATCCGGATTGTGACAGTAAATGCAGCGCAACGGGCATCCGTTGAGGAAAACGGCATAGCGAAGTCCTTCGCCGTCCAGCGCGGCCAGCGATTCCACGGAATGAACTCTCATACCACAGCCCCTTTCTCAGATGCTTCCGGCGATCATGCGGTGAGGCAGAACGGCGGGCTTACAGCTTGTCATGGAATGTGCGGGAGATCACTTCGAGCTGCTTGTCACGCGAAAGCTTGTTGAAGTTCACCGCATAGCCGGAAACGCGGATAGTCAGGTTCGGATAAAGCGTCGGATCGTTCATGGCGTCGATGAGCTTCTGCCGGTTGAGCACATTGACGTTCAGATGCTGGGCGCCCTGCGAAAAATATCCGTCCAGCACCGCGGTCAGCTTGGCGGCGCGGTCGTCGTCATCGGTGCCGAGCGTGCCGGGCGTAATGGAAAAGGTGTTGGAAATACCGTCGCGGCAGCAGCTGTACTTCAGCTTGGCGACCGAGTTCAGCGAAGCCAGCGCGCCTTCGCAGTCACGGCCGTGCATCGGGTTGGCGCCGGGCGCAAAAGGCTCACCGGCTCGCCGTCCGTCCGGGGTGTTGCCGGTTTTCCGGCCGTACATCACGTTCGAGGTGATCGTCAGCACAGAAAGCGTGTGCTTTGCGCCGCGGTATGCCGGCGTTTTGCAAAGCTCGCGGTAAAAGAAATCCGTGATCCACTGCGCAATGCTGTCGGCACGGTCGTCGTCGTTTCCGTATTTAGGGAAATCACCCTCGGTGCGGAAGTCGGTGATCAGGCCGCGTTCATCGCGTACCGGCGTAACAGAAGCATACCGGATCGCGCTGAGGGAGTCGGTCAGCACCGAAAGACCGCTGACGCCGAACGCCATCAGCCGTTCCACCTGGGTGTCGTGAAAGCCCATGATCAGCCGCTCATAGGCATATTTGTCGTGCATAAAGTGGATGACGTTCATCGTGTTGACATAAAGGCGCGCCATCCAGGACAAATAGATTTTCAGCTGTTCCAGCACCTCGTCATACCGGAGCGGAACATTTTCCGGAAAAACCTTTCCTTCCGGGGCGATCTGCGTGGCGTAAATTTCATCCTTGCCGCCGTTGAGCGCCATCAGCAGCACCTTCGGCAGGTTGCAGCGCGCGCCGAAAAACTGCATCTGTTTGCCGCATTTCATGGCGGAAACACAGCATGCGATCGCGTAATCGTCACCGTATGCTTCGCGCATGACGTCGTCGTTTTCATACTGGATCGCATCGGTATCGATCGAAACCCTGGCGCAGAATTTTTTGAATGCAGCGGGCAGCCGCTCCGACCACAGAACGGTGATGTTCGGTTCGGCGGAAGGGCCGAGGTTATAAAGCGTGTTCAGCATACGGAAGCTGCTTTTGGTCACAAGGGTTCTGCCGTCTTCGTTCATGCCGCCTTCGGAACAGGTGACCCATACCGGGTCTCCCGCAAACAGATCGTTGTATTCCGGCGTGCGCAGATGGCGGATCAGGCGAAGCTTGAGCACCAGATCGTCCAGCAGCTCCTGAATGCCGGATTCCGTAATGGCGTTTTCCTTCAGATCGCGCTCAAAATAAATATCCAGAAAGGTCGTGATCCGGCCGATGCTGTTGGCGGCGCCGTTTTGTTCCTTCTGGCCGCCCAGATAAGCAAAATAGAGCCACTGCACCGCTTCGTAGGAGTTTTCCGCCGGGCGGGAGATATCGCAGCCGTATTCCGCGGCCATCTGAACCAACGCCTGCATGAATTCGATCTGGCGGGAAACATCCTCCAGCAGCCGGATGGTCTCGTCGTCCATATTCCGCTCGTCCAGTGCGCGCCGGTCGGCTTCTTTCTGCCGGATCAGAAAATCCATGCCGTAAAGCGCCAGCCGCCGGTAATCGCCGATCAGGCGGCCGCGGCCGTAAGCGTCCGGCAGTCCGGTGAGGATCCCGGCGTGGCGGGCCTTTTTCATCGTGTCGGTATAAACGCGGAAAACGCCCGTGTTGTGCGTTGTCCGGTAGGAAAATTCCCTGCGGACATCGTCGCCGATCTCATAGCCGTAGGCCTTGCACGCCTGCTCTGCGTTGCGGAATCCGGCGAACGGATTGACCGCCCGCTTCAGCGGCTGTTCGGTCTGCAGCCCGAGGATGATGTCCTCGCCTTTGCAGATATAGCCCGGCGCATAGGTCAGAATGGAGGAAACGCGGTCGGTATCCACGTCCAGTACGCCGCCTTTTTCCTGCTCCAGGCGCAGCAGCTCCTGAACGCGGCCGCTGAGCCGTTCGGTGCGTGCCGTCGGGCCGCAGAGAAAAGCGCCGTCGCCTTCATACGGCGTATAATTTCTGTGAATAAAATCGCGGACATCAATTTCGGTACACCAGTTGCCTTCGCTGAAGCTTCTCCAGGCTTTCATCAATCAATCGTTCCTTTCTCTTCTGCACAGGGCCGTTCGGAGCCTGTGCGCGCAGCATATTCATGCCGCGGCAGCCGAAAAAGGCACAAAAAAACCGGGCATGATCAAAAATCATGCCCAGGCGTGCGGCGAAAGTTCCGGTTCCGCTCCCCCGCAGTATTCTGCGTTACGCCAGTTGCGGACCGTGGTTCCACTATAACAGATTGCCGGGGGATTGTCAATCCCCCTATGGCAGAGATCTTTCCGGAGCGGGGAAAGGGTAAAAATTTCCGCGCGGAGCGATCAGACAGCGCTCTCACGGAATTTTGAGGGCGTCATGCCGTAATGCGCTTTGAAGATGGAGGCAAAATACGTCGGATTTTCAAACCCGCTGTTCTGTGCAATGACCGAAATATTGTCATTGGTGGTGATCAGCAGCCTGCAGGCAAGCTCCAGACGCTTTGCCGTAATATATTCCTTAAAGCCGATTCCGGTACGGGACTTGAAAACACGGCTGAGCATGTAGATCGAGATCCCGAAATGATCTGCCACGTTGATCAGGCTGATATCGGTTTTGTAGAAGTTTTCGTTGACATACTCGACGATCTCGTTCTGCAGAGCGGTGGTTTCATCCGTGTGTTCCTGCGAAAGATGCTGTTCCATCGCAGCGATCGACGATTCCAGCTCCTTCTGCAGGTGCGCTGCATTGGTAAACGCCAGCAGATTTTTCAGTTCGGCGTCCGTGATGGGGAAGCGGGTGCGCTTGCGCGCGGAAACATAAGCGATCAGAACCTCGTAACTGACATAGCGGCACAAAACGCGGTTATGGGAATTTTTCAGCGCGAATTCAAAGATCACCTGCAGCGTCTGGCGGGCGGCAGAAAGGTTGGAGGCTTCGATCTGGCGGGAAAACAGCTGGATCTCTGCCGAAGGATAGTCCTTGGAATACACAAAGCCGGATTGTCCGCCTGCCCGGGCCTGAGAGGCATAGTAGGAAAGCGGAATGTCGTCCAGACTGTTTACAACGGTACCGACATACACCTCACACGTTTCCTGCAGGATCTCCCGGACGGCCTCCGTAATCGAGCGGGAAAGCTGTTCGGTGTCGATCTCCTGCTTGGAAAGGCAGACGAACAGGCTGTACTCCTTGTTGGGAAGATCGGTGATATAAATCTGGCATCCGCTGGATTTCAGGGTCAGTTCCGAGATCCGGCGCGACTGTTCGGTTGTGGGGCGGGTACAAAGAACCGACACCGCGCAGAAATTGCGGCAGTCAAAGTTCGGAACAAGATCGGTCAGCTGCTGCTGGCGCACGGATGTGCCGTACAGCAGGTCGTTGAGAACATAATCCATAATGACAATGCTCTGGTCGGAAGCGCGGTTGTCCAGTTCGGTGATGGCGCTTTCGATCCGGTCCAGCTCCGAGGAGGAGTCTTTTCCGTGGGACGAAATTCTGGAAACCAGCTTGCGCAGCGGATTATAATTGATATAGGACGTGATGCCCGCCAGAATGAGGGTCACCAGAAGATTAGCCAGCAAAAGCAGCTCCATGGAGCGCAAAAACGTAAAGCTGTTTTCTTCAAACTGATTTTTGCCGACGACCGTAACAAAGGTATAGGAGGAATTTTCCTCCCGATATTTATAGGCGTCTGCATCGCCGGCGGCAAGCTGGTACTTGCTTTGGGTTTCGTCCTTCAGAAAACCGGCAAAGGATTCGGAATAAAGTTCGTCTATATTGGCGCTGTTATTCGTGAAAAACAGATTCCCGGACTGGCTGAAAATTGCATAAGTGCTGCTTTCGGAAAGCGAAGTGGTCAGAAAGGTGTTCATGGAGGAATAGGTCATGGTGAAATAGATAATGGCGTCATAGTCGTCGCTGTATTGGTTCATCCGCACGGGAAAAGCGACGATGATTTCCGCATCGACGGACGATCGGGATCGCATGGAGGAGATCATCCGGTAACGCCCTTCAAACGGTTCGGTGAACAGGGAATAGACGCGCTCATACACGTCCGGATCGCCTTTTGAAAAGGAAGAACAGAAGTTTTCCAGCAGATAATAATATTCATCATTCAGAAAGATCTGCCGGTCGACATAATAGATCCCGATATGCTTTGCCATCGGTACGCTGAGCAGATAGTTGGAAAGCTCCTCCGAAGCGAGCCGGGCCGTGCCGTCCGGTGCGTTGGGGCTGAGGTATCTTTTGATATTGGTCTGGTTGGTATTGCTGATCTTCAGCGCCGTGGTACGGAAGGCAGAGATCTGGGAAGACATACGGGAAGAGAGATTCCGCGTTTCCGCAACACAGTAGGCGTCGTTCTGCGTGTTCAGCTTCTGATAAGAGGAGCGGAGCACAAACACCTGGATCAGGATCATCGGGATGCAGATCAGAAAATAGATGGTGAAGATCATTTTGAACAAAAACGGGTACTTTCCGAATCGTTTGATTGTTTTTGCAGGCGATTTCTTTTCGGTGGACTGCATTTTTTGAATCATCCTTTCCGGTAAATTTCAGAACCTTTCACAGTATTGTTTTTTTGCAGACCGTGCATGTTTTTTGCAACAAATCCAGAAAACAGCGCTGCAGGCAGCGGTCTATCAGTCATTATAGCATATTTGCCGGGGAAATGCTTCTGTTTGATTTTTGCAGAACCATTGTTTTTTTGCAAAAAAATCGGATTTTCGTGTGAAAAATTGAAATTATGAACAAACTGCAAATTTTGCGGGTCTCTGCAAAAAAATCATACTACACATTTCAAAACAAGGACGTTAAAATATTTTTGTACAAAAAATCAACAAACAGAATCGAGGTCAGGAATTTTGGGAAAAACAGCCGTTGCAAAGAAAAAAAAGCCGCTTTCCGTTCCGCGTAAAAAAAGCGTCTGGAAGCGTCTGATTCAGGACTATCAATTATACCTTCTGGTTCTGCCGGCGGTGATCTGGTACATCATTTTCTGCTATGTACCGATGTACGGTCTGCAGATCGCCTTCAAGGATTACAGCGGAGCGCTGGGGATTCAGGCCAGCCCCTGGGTCGGGCTGAAGCACTTCCAAAGCTTTTTCCGTTCGGCATATGCGTGGACGGTTATCAAAAATACGGTCGTTCTTGCGCTGTATTCCATGCTGGCCAGCTTCCCGATCCCGATCATTCTGTCGCTGATGCTCAACGAGCTGAAAAGCCAGAGATACAAGAAGATCGTACAGACTACGGTTTATGCGCCGCATTTTATTTCCGTGGTCGTTCTGGTCGGTATGCTCAACCTGTTCTTCGGGCCGAACGGAATGATCAATAACCTCCGGGAGCTTTTAGGGTACGAAGCCGTCAACTACATCACCTCCTCCACGGCGTTCCGTCATCTTTATGTCTGGTCCGGCGTCTGGCAGGGAGCAGGCTGGGGCTGCATCATTTATCTGGCAGCGCTCTCCAGTGTGGATCCCGGTCTGCACGAGGCTGCCATGATCGACGGTGCCTCGCGCCTGCAGCGCATCTGGCACATCAATGTGCCTGCGATCCTGCCGACGGCAACGATCCTCTTCATTATGAACGCCGGTTCGCTGCTCAGTGTCGGCTTTGAAAAGACGTATCTGATGAAGAATGATCTGAATGCAAACAACGCTTACGTCATTGCGCTGTACATTTACGACCGCGGCCTGATCAAAACGGATTTCAGCTTTTCTGCGGCGGTCGGCCTGATGAACAACGTGATCAACTTCGGGCTGGTCATGTTGGTCAACTGGATCTCGAAAAAAATGTCGGATACCAGTCTGTTCTGAAAGGGAGGGAATGAAAATGGCCGTTATCAAAGAAAGCAAAGGCGACAGAGTTTTCAACGCGATCAATATCACCGTGGTCACCCTCTTTTTTCTGATCGTGCTTTATCCGCTGTATTTTGTGGTGATCTGTTCTTTTTCCAACCCGAATGCCGTCGCGGCAGGTGAGGTCTGGTTCTGGCCGAAGCAGATCACGCTGGATGCCTATAAAACCGTTTTTAAAAACGACGATATTCTGATGGGCTACCGCAATACGATTTTTTACACCGTTGTCGGAACGATCGTCAACCTGTTCTTTACGCTGACCGCTGCGTATGCGCTTTCCAAGAAAAACTTTATGGGGCGCAACGTGATCATGTTCCTGATCGTGTTCACCATGTATTTCAGCGGCGGCATGATTCCGACTTATCTGACGGTGCGGGATCTCGGGCTGCTCAACACCTGGTGGGCAATGATTCTGCCGGCCGGTATTTCCACTTATAATCTGATCATCGCCAGAACCTTTTTCCAGAACGGTGTTCCTGCCGAGGTGGAAGAAGCGGCGAGGATCGACGGCTGCTCGACGATCCAGACCTTTGCCAAAATCGTGCTTCCGCTTTCCAAAGCGCTGCTCGGTGTTCTGACGCTGTATTATGCGGTGGCGCACTGGAACTCCTACTTCAGCGCATTGATCTACCTGGCCTCTGCGCGCGAAAAGATCCCGCTGGCGCTCGTCCTGCGCGAGATCCTGATCCTGAACACGATGAACTCCGCCGGCGGCGCTTCGATCGATGAGGAACTTGCCGTGTATTATGCAAACCTGGCCAATCTGCTCAAGTACGCGCTGATCATCGTCAGCTCGGCCCCGCTGCTGATCGTTTATCCATTCCTGCAGAAATACTTTGACAAGGGCGTTATGCTCGGATCCGTCAAGGGATGATTGATCGGGTGTTGACAGAGGGATCTCTGTTATCATAAAATTTGATTAGTCGAAAGGAGCAAACAACATGTCCAAGAAAGTATTCGCGCTGATCCTGTCGGTCCTTCTGGGGATCGGCATGATGACGGCCTGCTCGGGAAACGCATCCTCCTCCGCGCCGGCATCGTCTTCAGCTGCGAGCGAAACATCCACTTCTTCTCAGGAAGAAGAAACGTACACGCCGTCCTATCCGATCGTTTCGGAAAAGGTCACCTTTACCGCTGCCGCTCCGAGGGACGGTGTGAGCGAGCACCTGTGGTACAAAGCCTATGAAGAGGCCACTAACGTGGCGATCGACTGGCAGTATTGGTCCGACTGGGAGACACAGCTCGGCGTTGCGCTTTCCGGCAACGAGGTTCCGGATCTGATCTTCAACCTTGACAACACCGGAATGGATAAGGCACAGGCTCTGAAATACGGTCAGCAGCAGTATTTCATCAACTACAAGGATTACCTCAAGTATATGCCCGACCTGGTCGCGCTGATGGATGCCCATCCGGAATCCTACAAGACCGTTGAAAACGAAGACGGCTCCATGTATGCGCTGCCGACATTTCTGCAGACGCTGACCGCTTTCGCCGGAACGATCTACTATCGTACCGATATGTTCGCGGAAGCCGCTGTGGAAGTTCCGAAGACGACGGACGAGCTGCTGCAGGCCGTTAAGGATCTGCAGAGCTACTACGGCGCAAACAACAAGGATTTCATTGCGTTCCAGCCCTATTCCAATGGTCATCTCTCTTCTATGCTGCTGTATTTCCTCTTCCCGGCGTTCGGCGATGAGGTCGATATGGAATTCGGTTCCTCCGACGGCAAAACGGTCACCTTCAACTACACCTCCGAACAGTACCGCCGTCTGATGGAGTACATGCATGAACTGTATACCTCCGGCGGCTTTGACAAGAACATCTTCTCCGAAGACGGCACCAACGCCAAGGCCGTTCTGCTGGCGAACAACGCTGCGATCACGACCTACGGCACGATTTATTCTCTGGATAACTTCAAGAGCGGCAACTACGATGTCGATCTGCTCGCTCCGCTGACCTCGGAATACACCTCCACGCAGAAGTATCCGAAGAGTTATCCTTCCCGTATGGGTTCGTTCGAAATTTCCACCAAGTGCTCTGATATTGAGACGCTGGTGAAATGGGTCAACGCTCTCTACACGACCGAAGAAAACGAGATCGCTCCCGGCGTTTCCAGTATCTCCATGTGGCTCGGCGTCAAGGGCGTAAACTGGGACTATGATGATGACAGCAAAGAAACCTACACCATCAAGGTTCCGGATGATTACGACGGCGCACCGACCAACTTCCTGACGGAGTTCGGCTTCTCCAACGCCAACAACTGCATCTTCATGTCCCTGAACTCTTCCTCCATGGGTCTGCTCTGCAAGGGCAACGGTACCCGTGACAAGCTGCTGCCGTATTCGGTCGATATCTTCCCGAAGAACTATCTTGCCTTCACGGATGACGAATCGAGCGTCCTGGCAGAAAGCTACACCGATATCTCGAAGTATGTTGCGGACAGCAGAGCGACCTTCATCACCGACGGTGTGACGGACGACAGCTGGAATGCGTATGTGGCTGCAATCGAGAACATGGGCATCGAGCAGGTTCTGAAGGTCTATCAGGATTCTTTTGACCGCTACAACGCCTGATTTCAGGTTGTATCAGGAGAAAAAGACCCGGTTATTGCGCTGGGTCTTTTTCGTCTGTTATGATGCAGCCGGATTGATATGATTCTGTTGAGTAAAAATGAAACCGGTCGACGGCCGGAAAACGGAAAGGAACAGCGTGTTTATGAACATTCTTGTCAGCTGTATGGCCTCGGAAGAGACCAACCGAACTTTTTTTACCGACCGGGTGAAAGAAGAACTGGAAAACTGTGGCACGGTTCGCTACGGCGTTTTTTCGCCGCAGGAGCTGAAGGAAAATCTGCGCGGCGTCGATGTGCTGTTTGCCGGATGGGGGATCCCGAAGCTTGACGAGGCGATGCTGGAGCACGCCGACCGCCTGAAGTTGGTGTGTTACACCGGCGGCAGCGTGGCAGGCTTTATGACCGAAGCGCTTGTGCAGCGCGGCGTGCGGGTGCTGTGCGGAAACAAGCTGTTTGCCAATTCGGTCGCCGAGGGAACCATCGGCTATATTCTGCTTGCGCAGAGAAGGCTGGTCAAGCTGGTGAACGAAACGGCTGCCAACGGTTGGGCGCCCATGTATTATTCCGACGGGATCCGCTTCAAGACCATCGGTCTGATCGGATTCGGCATGGTGGTAAAATATCTGGCGAAAATGCTGCAAGCTTTTGAGTGCAGGGTGAAGATCTGTTCGGATTTTTACCGTCCGGAGGACGAAGCGGAATACCATGCGCAGAAGTGCGACATGGATGAGCTGTTTTCCACCTGCGACATCGTTTCGCTGCACGAATCCCTGCGCGATGAAACATATCATATGATCGACCGGCACTATTTCTCCATGATGAAGCAGGACGCCCTGTTCGTCAACACGGCGCGCGGCCCGATCATTGTGGAGGACGACCTGGCCGAGGCAGCGCGCGCCGGAAAGATCCGCGCCGTTCTGGATGTGTATGAGAAGGAACCGCTGCCGATGGATTCTTCGCTGCGCGGGTGTGAAAATATCATTCTGATCCCGCACCGCGCAGGCCCGACTATCGATATCCGGGAATACGTAACGCTGGCGCTGATCCATGACCTGGAGCGCTGGCTGGCGGGCGAGCCGGAACTGGAAAATGAGATCAGTCTGGAATACGCCCGGCATATGACGCTTTCGCCCGGGGCGCTGCATGCGTCAGACAAAAAAGCGTAAGGCCGGCTGCCGGAGCGCGGCAGTCTTCGTTCAAACAAACAGTCAGAAATCATCCGCGTTTTGCTGCGCGGATGATTTTTTTGACCGATTTCAAATAAAACGGTCATTTTAACCCAATCTATTGACCGATTCGTTCGGAAATGATATGATGATTTCATCGGGCAAAGCGTTTGCCCGGCAAAATTCAGCAAAGTGTCAGGGGGCTGTTTATGAAAAAGATTCGATTCGGGATTATCGGCTGTGGTCTGATGGGCCGTGAATTTGCGAGCGCTTCGGCCAGATGGTGCCATCTGCTGGAGGATCTTCCGCAGCCGGAGCTGGTCGCGGTGTGCGATAAGAATCCGGCGTCTGCCAAGTGGTTTACCGATCATTTTCCGTCGATCGGTCTGGTGACCGACGATTATCACGAGCTGCTGCGCGACCCGCAGGTTCAGGCCGTTTACTGCGCCCTGCCGCATAATCTGCACGCGCAGGTCTACTGCGATATCATCCGTGCCGGCAAGCACCTTCTGGGGGAAAAGCCCTTCGGAATCGACAAGGCAGCCAACGACCGGATTATGCAGGCGGTCCGGGAGCATCCGGAGGTTCTGGTGCGCTGCGCAAGCGAGTTCCCGTATTATCCGGCCTGCCAGCAGCTCATCCGCTGGATCCGCGAAGGGCGCTTCGGCAAAATTATCGAGGTGCGCTCCTGCTTCAAGCACAGCAGCGATATGGATCCGAACAAACCGATCAACTGGAAGCGGATGATCGAGATCAACGGGGAGTACGGCTGTATGGGCGACCTGGGGATCCATACGCAGCACGTTCCGTTCCGCGTGGGCTGGAAGCCGAAAAACGTTTATGCAAAGCTTTCCAACCTGATCACCGAACGGCCGGACGGCAAGGGCGGTATGGCGGAATGCAGAACGTGGGACAACGCTGTGATGATCTGCGACACGGAAGATGAAAACGGAACCTTCCCGATTTATTTTGAAACCAAGCGCATGTCGCCCGGTTCCACGAACGAATGGAGCCTTGAGGTGCTCGGGCTGAAGAATTCCGCCCGTTTTTCCACAAACGATCCGGGAGCGTTCTGCTACACCCAAAGCTGGGACAAGGAACAGGCGTGGTGCCGGCTGAATGTCGGCTACAAGCCGCTGTTTGCAACCATCACCGGCGGGATCTTTGAATTCGGCTTTACCGACGCGATCCTGCAGATGTGGGCTGCCTTTCTGGCAGAGCTGGACGGTCAGGATCCGCGGTTCGGCTGCTTTACGCCGGAGGAAACCGCGCTTTCGCATAAACTGCATACGGCGGCGCTGGAATCCTTCCGCACCGGGCGCGTCGTTTCGCTGGAGGAATGAAACATGTTTGGATTTGAAATGACCGAGGCCGACCGGCGGGTCTATGAAGAAGAACTGGCTCCGTTTCTGCCGGAACATATGATCGATGTACACGCGCATCTGTGGAAGAAGGAGCATGATCACCATCAGGAGGCGAAGGGCTGCGTGACCTGGACGCAGCTGGTCGCAGAGGAATGCACGATGGAGGATCTTCAGCAGACGTACCGCGATCTGTTCCCGAACCAGTGCGTCAAACCGGTGCTGATGGGCTATCCGGTCGTCGATCTGGCGGGAACGAACGCCTATGCACAGGCCTGCGCCGCGAAGGCCAGTCTGCCGGTGCTCTACTGTACGCATTCGTCACAGTCTGCTGAGGAAGTGGAACGGGCAGTTACGGAAGGCGGCTACTGTGGGCTGAAGCCTTATCTGAGCAATGCGCCGGCCTATATCCCCGGCAGCGAGGTGAGGATCTTTGACTTTCTGCCGCCGGAGCATCTGGAGCTGGCAAACCGTTACGGCTGGATCGTCATGCTGCACATCTCGCGTCCCGGCCGTCTGCGCGATCCACTGAATATTGCCCAGCTGATGCAGATCGAAGAACGCTGGCCGAACGTGAAGCTGATCGTTGCGCATGTCGGCCGCGCGTATTCCAAAGAGGATCTCGGCGATGCGTTCCAGACGCTGAAGCATACGCAGCACATGATGTTTGATTTTACCGCCAACACGCTGGATCTTGCGATGGAGCAATGCATTGAAGCGGTGGGAACCGGCCGCCTCATGTTCGGTTCCGACCTGCCGATCACCAAAATGCGGATGTACCGCATCACGGAAAACGGGATCTATTATAATGTGGTTCCGCGCGGCCTGTACGGCGACGTATCGTCCGATCCGCATATGCGGGAAACGGACGAACCGGGACTGACCAATTTCCTGTATGAGGAGCTGCGGGCCTTCCGCCGCTGTGCACAGAAGCTTGCGCTGAACAAAAAAGAGGTCGCCGATATTCTTTGCGGCAATGCGGCAAAGCTGTTTGGCATCCGGTTTTGATGGAACTCATGCAAAAACGCAGAAAGGAAGAATGGATGTATGAAAAAGATCCGGGCGGGGCTTCTGCCCCTTTACATCAAGCTTTATGACGATCTGATCCCGTCCCTGCGCGACAGGCTGGAGCCGTTTTATCAAAAAATTGCCGGCCGGCTGGAGCAGGAGGGCCTTGAGGTGCTGCGCACCGGATTCTGCCGGCTGGAATCGGAATTTGCCGGGGCGGTGCGGCAGTTTGAGCAGCAGGGTGCCGACTGCATCATCACGCTCCACATGGCGTATTCGCCGTCGCTGGAATCCGTGGCGGTGCTGACCGAAACTCCGCTGCCGGTCATCGTGCTGGACACGACCGAGACTTTTACCTTTGATTTTCAGCAGGATCCCGACGAGATCAACTACAACCACGGCATCCACGGCGTGATGGATCTTTGCAGTCTGCTGCGCCGGAACGGAAAACCGTATGCAATCTGCGCCGGACACTGGCAGAATTCAGACGTGATCCACCGCGCTGCAGGTTTTGCCCGCGCAGCCAGAGCAGCCGGAGCGCTGAAGGGAATGCGGGTCGGCAGCTGCGGCGGCAGCTTTGCCGGTATGGGAGATTTTCTGGTGTCCGGCGAAGAACTGCGCAGCCGGTTCGGCGTGGAGCTGGAGACGGCTGACCCGGCCGAATTGTGCAGGATCCGCGATTCCGTAACGAATGAGGAAATTGAACGGGAGATGGCGTGTGCGCGGGAACGCTTCGAGATCCCGGAACCGCTGGATGAGACCTGCTTCCGGCTGAATACAAAGGCCTGCCTGACGGTGCGCAAATGGGCGGAACGTCATCAGCTCGGCGCTTTTTCGGTCAATTTCCTGAAGGTCAGCCCGTCGGCTGGGTTGGATTCCATGCCGTTTACCGAGGCCTGCCGTGCAATGGAAAACGGAGTCGGATACGCCGGAGAAGGCGACGTTCTGACGGCGGCCTTTACCGGTGCGCTGCTGCAGGCGTTCCCGGAAAGCTCGTTCACCGAGATATTCTGCCCCGACTGGCAGAACGGCAACCTGTTCCTGAGCCATATGGGAGAGATCAATTACCGTATCGCAGACGGAAAACCGCAGCTGCGCGGCGCTTCCTTCAATTATACCGATGCGTCGGCGCCGGTGGTCGGCTACGCAGGCTTCCGCGGCGGAAAAGCAGTTTTTCTGAACATTTCCCGCGGCGCCGAGGATTTCCGCGCGGTCATCTCCCCGGTGGAAATGCTGGACATCCCGCCGGAGGTCTTCCCGTCCGCCATGCGCGGCTGGATGCGCCCGCAGGCTGAACTGCCGGATTTTCTTGAGCGGCTTTCTCAGAACGGCGCAACGCACCACAGTATTCTGATTTACGGCGCGGAGCCGGAGCAGCTGGAATTCTTTGCCCGCCTGCTGGGCATGGAGACCGTACGGATCTGAAACAGAAGAAAGGCGGATGAAAATGTTCTGTTCACCGAAATTATCCTTGACCGATCTGCTTGGCGCAGAGTATGTGGAACATGTGGCGGAAGCCGGAGCGGCCCTTGGGCTTTTGAGCAAAGAGGAAGCGCTTGCGGCGGCCAACGAAAAAGTTGATTTTTATCCGGAAGCGATGCAGCAAAAAAACGATGAGCTGCTGCGTTCCGTCGGCAAAGAGATGATCCCGCCGTTCCGGGAGGAGAATCAGGGCGCGCCGACCGATGCATTCCGAAAGGCTGCGCACTCCTTTGCCGCTCCGCTGACCGGCGCCTGCGGCTATCGTCTGGGGGAAAACGGCCGGCTTTACCTGCTGGGGAAAAGCGAGCATTATCAGGCTTCGCTGGGACACCGCTTCCCGGGCTACCGGCTGATTGACAATGCGAGAAAAATCGGCATCCTCAACGCGACGCACAACAATACGCGCGGCTTTGTCACCCGCCTGCTGGAGCAGCGGCTCATTGCAGCGGCCAACGGGATCATCGGCGAAGATGGCGCTGCGCTGGAAACGGTTCTGCAGTCGGCCGAGCCGCATGTTCTGAACCGCGTGATCAATCTGGAAACGGGATCTCTTGCGTGCGAAGCGGCGATCAAAATGATGCTGGCGCGCTTTTACCGTCTGGAGCCGACCTCGGCCGAACCGAAATATGCGGGAAAAACGCCGGTGTTTTTTGTGATGCAGGATCAGAACGGCGGACCGGAGGCCAACTATCACGGCACCTGCATCACGGCGCAGACGTTCCGCGGGCTGTGGCCGGAGCTTGCCGAAAAGCTGGAAGCTGCCGGGATCTACAAGGTGGTTCCGGTCGCCGTCAACGATCTGGAAGATTTCCGCGCTAAGATGGAACGCTACAACAGCGGAAACTTCAAAACGGCAGGCTTTCTGCATGAGCTGATCCTGATGAATTACGGCGGAGTGCGGTTGGAGCCGGAGTATGTCCGCGCAGCGCATGCGCTCTGCCGCGAAACCGATACCCCCACCATGGTAGACGAAATTCAGACCGGAATGTGGTATCCGGGCATGTTCCTGTTCCAGCTTTACGGCCTGCAGCCGGATTTTGTTACGGTCGGAAAAGGCTTCCCGGGCGGAGAATACCCCGCCAGCAAGATCATTACCACGGCGGAGATGGATACCCTCAGCCAGTTCGGCGCGCTGGTCACCAACGGGCAGGAGGAGCTGGCGTCGCTGGCTTATCTGATCACCATGACGTTTGAAGAGGCCAATCAGGAGCGCCTGCACAAGCTGGGCGAGCAGTTTGAGCACGCGCTGCAGCAGATCGCGGACGATTACAGCGCGACGGTCTGCCGTGCGGAAGGTCTGGGGCTGCTGGGTGCGCTGCATTTTCATGACGTGGCAACGGCTGCCCGCTTCGCTTCGCTGGTGAATGAAGAATGTATCGATACCTCGGCGCAGCTGTACAAAGCCAACTGCCCGCCGGCCGTGCTGCTGAAGCCGCCGGTGATCGCGTCCGAAAAAATGCTGGATTTTCTTGCCGGACGGCTTCGGGCCGCGCTGGATCATCTGGAACAGGAAGTTTGAACCGGGTCAGTCTACCAGGATGAAAGGAGTTTTGTTTTATGGCAAAGATCAGAGTCGGCGTTTTCGGCGCTCAGCGCGGCAAGGTGATGATCGAGGTGCTGGCGTCGCATCCCGATGCGGAAGTCGTGGCTGTGTGCGACCGCTATGTTCCGGCGTTGGATGCGGTAAAGGAGATCGCCGAAAAATATCATACCGAAATTGCTCTGTATACGGACTTTGAAGAATTCTTCCTCCATGATATGGACGCCGTCGTGCTTGCCAACTATGCCAACGAGCACGCGCCCTATGCGATCCGCTGCCTGAAATCGGGCCGGCATGTGCTCAGCGAGGTTCTGCCGTGCGAAACCATGGCACAGGCGGTGGAGCTGATCGAAGCGGTGGAGCAGAGCGGCAAGATTTATGCGTACGCCGAAAATTACTGCTATATGGCCAGCACCTTTGAAATGTGGCGCCGCTACGCCAACGGAGATATCGGCGAGGTGCAGTACGCCGAAGGCGAATATGTACACGACTGTTCTTCCATCTGGCCGCGCATCACGCAGGGGGATAAAAATCATTGGAGAAACCGTGCCTATTCCACCTTTTACTGCACGCACAGCATCGGCCCGATGATGATGATCACAGGCAGACGGCCGGTGCAGGTGGTCGGTTTTGAAACGAACAAAAATATGTCCCGCGGCGATACCTGCAGCCTGAACGGCGGAACGGGCGCCATTGAAATGATCACGTTTGACAACGGTGCGATCGGCAAAAGCGTTCACGGCGGCCTGAAGCGCGAACCGGTCAGCTATACGTTCGAAGTGTACGGCACGAAGGGCATGATGGAATCCGGCCGGTGGGATACCGGCGATCTTTCCTGCTATATCGAGGGCGAAAAGCTCTGCAAGGGAGAATTGAAGCATTACAAGCCGGAAAAATTCATCACGCCGGCTCTGGCCGAAAAATTTGCCTCCCACGGCGGCAGCGATTTTTATCCGACGCATTTCTTTATTGAAAAAATCCTCGGCAGCCCCGAAGGCGAGCAGTATTCGATCGATGTTTACCATGCGGTCGACATGGGGATCTGCGGAATTCTTGCCTACCGCTCCATTCTGAACGGAAACCGGCCGATGCGCGTGCCGGATCTCCGGAATCCGGCGGAACGCGACGCATGGCGGAACGACCACGCCTGCACAAACCGTGCAATTGCGGGCGATCAGCTGCTGCCGGTCTGCAAGGACGGCGATCCGGTGATTCCGGACGAGGTTTACGCCCGCTGCCGGGCGTTGTTTGAAGCGGGCAAGGAAGCGGAGTAATGCAGCGCCTGCACCCGCACAGAAACAGAAAGGAATCGGTCAGTTATGAAAAAAAGCGACGCATATGAACGGAAGCTGCTGGATGCGCTGAAAATCGCCGGCCGGATCGATTTGTCGGAGGCAATGCGGATGCTCGACGTTTCGGAATCGACCGTTCGCCGGTTGTTTACCGCCATGGCAGGAAAAAGCGGCGTTGTCCGCGTACACGGCGCCATCCAGCTGGAAGGGCTGGCCAATTCCGATTACCGTTATGAGCAGCTGGAAGGGATCCATTCGGAAGAAAAAACAAGGATCGCTGCCGCCGCCGTGCAGATGATCGCGGACGGAGACGTTGTTTATCTGGATTCCGGCACGACGATCGCGCAGCTGAGTGCGCTTCTGGCGGCAAGGATCCGCGCGGAAAAGCTGAATCTCTCGGTTTTTACCAATTCAATGGTCAATCTGGAGCTGCTCTGCGCCGAAACGGACGTCAATCTGATCGGCGGCGTATACCGTTCCAACCGCAGGGATTTTTGCGGTTATCTGGCAGAGGAAACCGTCCGGAATCTTCATTTTTCCAAGGCTTTTTTCGGGACGGACGGCTTTAACGGACAGACGGGCTTTACCGCAACGGATTTTTCAACCGCGCGGCTGAATCAACTGGTGCTGGGGCAGACGGACTGCGGCACGATCCTTGCGGATGCGAGCAAGTTTGAGAATTCCGCAGTGGTCAGCTATACGCGCGGCCGGAAAATCGACCTTCTGATCACCGACACGGGGTTGCCGGCGGTGCGGCGCGAAGAGCTGCGGAATTACTGTGTCCGGATTCAGGAAGTATAGCTGCTTGTGCAGACTGCGAAAGGAAGGATGGCAATGGATCCGTATCTGATCGGGATCGACGTCGGAACGACCGGTACCAAAACAGTCGTTTTTCGCGCGGACGGAACGGCATTGGGGAGCGGCTACCGGGAATATTCGCTGCAGACCGACGGCAGCGCGGTCACTCAGTCGGCGGAGGACTGGTGGCAGGCTGTCGTGCAGAGCGTTCGCGAGGCGATGCAGGGACTGGATCCGCAGAAGGCTGCGGGAATTTCAATCTCCGCGCAGGGTGCCAGCATGACGGCGGTCGATAAAGAGTGCCGTCCGCTGTGCCCGGTGATGACGTGGATGGATACCCGTGCGCAGCAGGAGGCCAAAGAGCTGGCCGCCGCGCTGGGGGAAGAAACGATCTACCGCGCCTGCGGCTGGCCGGTCAATCCGTCTCTGGATGCGGCAAAGCTGCTCTGGCTGCGAAAACAGGAGCCGGAGCTTTTTGCTCGCGCATATCAGTTTGTTTCCACGCCGGAATTCATCAACTGGCGGCTGACGGGGAAAAGCGTGATCGACCCGACCTGCGGCGCGATCCGCCAGCTGTTCAATATCGGCCGCGGAGAATGGGACGGCGATATCCTGCGCGAAGTCGGTGTGCAAACGGAACGGCTGCCGGAGATCCGCCCGACCGGCGCCGCAGTCGGCGGGCTGACGGCACAGGCGGCAGAAGAACTGGGCTTGCCGGAAGGCACGCCGGTATTCAACGGCGCGCATGACCAGTATTGCGCATCGCTGGGCAGCGGAGCAGTCCGGCCGGGAGATCTGCTGTTGGCCACCGGAACCACATGGGTCGTTTTCGGGATCGCAGACCATCTGATGTTTTCGGATACCCATCTTTCGCCGGGCATTCATCCGGCCGGAGGATTCGGCGCAATGGCGTCGCTGGTGACGGCCGGTTCGGCGCTGAAGTGGTACCGGGATCTGATCGGCAGCGACTATGCGTCGATCGACCGGGAAGCGGAAAAACGGGTGAAATCCGCCGAAAATCTGTTTTTCCTGCCGTATCTTGCCGGAGCGGGATTTCCGCACAACCGGCCGGGCCGGCGCGCGGAGATCTATGGCCTTTCTCTCTCGCATGACCGTTATGATCTTGCGCTGGCGCTGATGGAAGGTGTCGCGTTTGAAGCGGATCTTGTACTGGAGGAATTCCGCCGGCAGGGGCTTGCGGCAGACCGGCTGATCATGACGGGCGGCGCCGCACGCAGCGAGCTTTGGAGCAGGCTGGTGGAATGGATCACCGGCTGCACCGTGTACCGGATGTCGCAGCCGGAAACCTGCTGCGCCGGTGCGGCGATGATCGCCGGAGTGGGTGCGGGCGTTTTTTACTCTTATGCCGAAGCAGGTTCCGCCAAGGCAAAAATGACGCCGCTGCTCGCGCAGGACAACGCTATGCGCAGCTTTTACCGCAAAAAATCGGAACGCTATCGCTCCCTCGCCGCAAAAGAGCGGCTGCCGTAAGGCGGAATGCGCTCACCCGTGAAGCAGAAAACCGAATCAAATCATCAAAAAAAAGACAGTATAGTCAAATGGCTATGCTGTCTTTTATTTGATATATGGCGGCAGGATCTCTGACGTGTCTCTGCGCCGTATTTTGCCGGTGTCTTTGCCGGATTTCAGCGCGAACGCGCCGACGGTGACTGCGCTGTTTCTATCCGCAGCGGCAGTTGATCTTTCACGGCGCAAGGGTATTTCCGGGCGATTGATACGCATGCTCAGGAAAAAAGACACTGTCCAGTGGGGCGAAAGATGCCTTTGTAAGGAGCGGTCAATTGAGCAGACAGGTTTTGCCTATGTCAAAATTGAGCAGATGTTTTGAACGCTCCTCTTCCGGAATCATAGACTGAATAATTGAAAGAGCTTCTGCATATGCAAGCAGTTCCCCATCCTCTTGCTGGTTTCGTGATTTATTTCGCAATTCAGAGGCAAGTATCTTCCACTCAATTACGGTGTCTCTAACAATAATGCAGTCCCTTTTAAGTGCGTGCGTTTTACAGATCGTCTTCGTTTGGATCGAGATTTTTCAGATTCTGTGCTTTCAGATAGGCATTGATAAAACCGTCGATATCCCCGTCCATCACGGCGTTGATGTTGCCGGATTCAAACCCGGTGCGGTGATCCTTAGCGAGCGTATAGGGCATAAAGACATAGGAGCGGATCTGAGAACCCCAGGCGATCTCCTTCTGAACGCCCTTGATATCGTTGATGGTGGCCAGATGCTCACGTTCTTTGATCTCCATCAGCTTGGAGACCAGCATCTTCATTGCGGTGTCGCGGTTCTGGAACTGGCTGCGTTCGGTCTGGCACGAAACAACGATGCCGGTCGGCAGGTGGGTCAGGCGAACGGCGGAGGAGGTTTTGTTGATGTGCTGGCCGCCGGCGCCGCTGGAACGGAAGACATCCATTTTAATATCCTCCGGCGCGATCTCCACATGAATGCTGTCGTCTATCTCGGGAATCACCTCCAGCGAGGCAAAGGAGGTGTGGCGGCGGCCCGAGGCGTCAAACGGCGAGATGCGCACCAGACGGTGGACGCCGTTTTCGCCTTTCAGATAGCCGTAGGCATTTTCGCCTTCGATGGTGATCGTTGCGCTTTTGATGCCGGCTTCTTCGCCGTCGAGCATATCCACCGTATTGACCTTGAAGTTATGGCGCTCGCCCCAGCGGCAGTACATGCGGTAAAGCATCAGCGCCCAATCCTGCGCTTCTGTTCCGCCGGCGCCGGCGTGCAGCGTCAGAATGGCATTGCGGGCATCGTACTCTCCGGTCAGAAGCGTGGAAAGGCGCTGGGCTTCCATCTCCTGACGAACGTTTTCAACGCCCTGCTGCGCTTCCTCCAGCAGAGAAAGATCCCCTTCCTCGTCGGCCAGCTCGATCAGCGCCATGGTGTCGTCGAACGAGGCCTTCAGTTTGTTGTAGGCCTCAATTTTTCCCTTGAGCGCGCCGCTTCGCTGCAGAACCTTCTGAGATTCCTCCGCATTATCCCAGAACCCGGGCTGGGAAGCCTTCAGTTCCAGTTCGGCCACTTCGTTGGCCATTTTATCAAGGCCGAGCGCGTCGGCAAGATCGTGCAGCTCCGGCTGCATGTTTTCCAGCTCGAGACGCAGTTCTTCATACTGTAACAATCCGAATCATCCTTTATTGCGAATTTTGAACATGCCGCGGTTCCGACCGTCCGCCGCAGCGCAGGGACGTCAGCATTTGCTTTAACTAAAATATTATACCCGATGACAGGAAAAAACGCAATACATCACAGGAGGTTCTTCATGAATGCAAAATTGCGGATCAGCCGTAGATCCGGCTGCGCAGCGCATCGAACTCTTCGCGGGAAGCTCCGTTGAAAACATCGGCGGTATAATCGGTCAGAGCGCCGCTGCCTGCGGGGGAAAGACGCCCGGGTTCATCCCCGCGGGACGGCAGCGTGCCGAGCAGCCCCGTGTGATCGGTTCCGCCGGTCGTGTAGAGCCGATGCTCCCGCGCAAATTCCCTTGCAGCCTTCTCATCGGCTTCATCGATATCGGGGTGGGAGGCTTCGACGCCGTTCAGCCCGTTTTTCAGCAGATCGGCAAGATACTGTGTCTGCCGGTGCGGATGCGCCAGCACGGCAACGCCGCCCGCGCCGCGGATCATGGAGATGATCGTCTTGCTGTCGAACACTCTGCGCGGTGCGGAAGCCGCCTGCTGAAACTGCGGAAAGAAGCTCCAGTAATCGGCCTCGGTTGCCTCGCCGAAGGCCTTCATGGTGTCAAAAACCTGTTCGTTGCACAGCCATCCCGTTTGCGGAAAACGATCCAGAACCTGCTGCCAGTTGATCTGACGGATCAGACCGCTTTTTTTGCAGGCGTCAAAACGCGCTTTCGTAAGCGCTGCCGCTGATTCTTCCATTTCGTTGGTATACGCGCGGAGGTTCGGTTCATCGGGATCAAAGTCATAAGCAAGAATATGAAATTCCTCACCGAAATCAAACGCATAGGTTTCCATGCCGGAAATAAATTCAAGGCCAAGCTCCTTTGCTGCCGACCGCATGAATTCCACGCCGCGCGCGGTTTCGTGGTCAGAAACAGCAATTGCGCCGTATCCCTTTTGCTTTGCCAGTGTACATAATTGCTGCGGAGTGAATACGCCGTCCGAGAAAAAAGAGTGCAGATGCAGGTTTGCGTAACTCATACAAGTTCCTCCTTGACGATCATCGTTTTTTTCTGTCAGTTCATATCAACTCGCGGTAGTTGCCCAAAAATGAAAAGCCGGGCAGTTCTTTGGAAAGGGAGCCGAGCAGGCGGCGGGTGGATTCGCTGTGGACGCTGCCGGTAAAGTCAAGATAAAAAAGATATTCAAAGGCTTTGCCTGCAATGGGGCGCGATTCGATTTTGGTCAGGTTCAGCCCCATGGCGGCAAACCGGGCCAGAACGCGGTAAAGCGAGCCGGTGACGTGCGGCAACGAAAAGCAGAGGCTGATCTTGTCGCCGTTCTCGGGCAGGATCAGGCGGCGGGAAACGACCACGAACCGCGTGCAGTTGGCGGTGCAGTCCTGAACGGCGTGCTGCAGCACCACAAGTCCGGCGCGTTCCGCGGCGGTTTCGGAGCAGAGCGCCGCACAATCGTCTCCCGGTTCGGCGGCAACGTGCTGCGCGGCCACCGCAGTGTTGGAACAGGAGACCGGATGATAGCCGTTGTCCTTCAGGAAATTTTCACACTGCGCCAGCGCCTGCGGGTGGGAAATCACGCGGCGGATCTGTTCTTTGGCGGTGCCGGGTTTGGCGGCGAGGCAATGGTTTACGGCAAGCTCTACTGCGCCTACAATATAATAACGGTATTTCAGGATCAGATCGTAAACCTCGCTGACGGCGCCGGCAGAGGAATTTTCGACCGGAAGAACGCCGAAATCGGCGCGTCCGGCTTCCAGCGCACGGAAAACGTCCTCCCATTTTGCGAAGAATTCCGGTTCGCAGCCCGGAAAACAGCGCTGCGCCGCTTTGTGAGAATAAGCCTCCGCTACGCCCTGGCAGGCGATTCTGCCGGTGGAGGGAAGAACCGTTTCGGCGGAATCCAGCAGCGAGGCAAGCGGATTTTCTGCCTGAAGCATCTGATGCTGCAGGGAGCGGCTGAGTTCCATCAGTGTGGAAAACAGCACCCGCGCCTCATCACCAAGTTCACCGGCCTCGGCGGAGCGGCGTTCCAGAATCTCTTCCTCGCGCTCGGGGTTGAAGACCGGCAGTCCCTTTTTGCCCTTGATCTCCGCCACCTGCCGGGCGCAGTCCATCCGCTGTTCGAACAGCGAAAGCAGCTGCGAATCAATTGTGTCTATTTTTTTCCGGACTTCAGAAAGCTCCATATATCCATCGCCCTCACATGATAATGTATTCGTGACCGGGTTCTTTCCGGGGATTTCCTGCCGTGTGCCGCAAAAATGCTTCGTCCGGCTCAGGCAGCATGCCCGGTTGTTCAGCAGCGGCCTTGCAGCAGATCGAGCAGGCCGATGCAGACGGCGGCTTCTACCACGGGAACCGCGCGCACCGCAACGCAGGCGTCGTGCCGTCCGCGGATTACAAGCTCTTCCTCGGTGCGGCCGACCAGCTCAACGGAGCGCTGCGGCTTTGCAATGCTCGGCGTCGGCTTGAATGCGGCGCGCACGATCACCGGCATGCCGCTGGTGATCCCGCCGAGGATTCCGCCGTGGCGGTTCGTTTCGGAAAAAAACCTTCCGTCCGCCGCCACGCGGAACGGATCGTTGTTTTCGCTGCCGCGCAGTTTTGCCGCGGCAAAACCGGCGCCGAATTCCACTCCCTTGACGGCCGGAATGCCGAACAGAATGGATGCGAGCACATTTTCCACGCCGCCGAACATCGGATTGCCGGTTCCGGGAGCCAACCCGACCGCCGCACATTCCACAACGCCGCCCACGCTGTCGCAGTCCATCCGGGCACGTTCGATCTCATCGCGCATCCGCTGCTTTGCCTCTTCATTCAGGGTTGGGAACGGGCGGCAGTTGAGCGAATCCAGCAGCTCCTTGTTTACGGCGGCAGGGTCAAACGGCTCTTCGCTGACGGTGCCCGCCGAAAGCAGATGTGCACCCACCGTGACGCCGCGCGCGGAAAGGATCTGGCGGCAGACGGAACCGGCGAACACGATCGGCGCGGTCAGCCGCCCGGAAAAATGGCCGCCGCCGCGGATGTCGTTCCAGCCGTCATAGCGGAAAAAGGCGGCAAGATCCGAATGACCGGGCCGGGGAACCAGCGAAAGGTTGGCGTAATCCTGCGAACGGGTGTCCCCGTTGCGGATCAGCGCGGCAAGCGGCGCGCCGGTGGTGCGGCCGTTCTGCATACCGGAAAGGATCTCCGGCATATCGGCCTCCCGGCGGCGCGTGGCAGCCGGGTCGTTGCCCGGTGCGCGGCGGGCCATCTGCAGCAGAACCGCGTCCATGTCGACCGGCGCTCCGGCCGGAAGCCCGTCCAGTACCACGCCGATTCCGGCACCGTGGCTTTCGCCGAAAACAGAAATTTTAATTTGATTTCCCCATGTCGATGACATTGGCGTGTCCTCCCAGTCTGTTGTATTGTTCAAAGAAATCCGGAAAGGATTTCTTCACGCTGTGTGCGTCGGAGACGGTTACCGGGCCGGTACAGCCGAGCGCAGCGATCGCCGCGGCCATCACGATGCGGTGATCGTTTGCGCCGGAGCAGCTTCCGCCGGGCAAGAAAGGTGCCCCGGTGATCTGCAGCCCGTCGGCAAGCTCGCGGACGGAACCTCCGAGAGAGCGGATCAGGGACGCAGTCGTCTGCAAACGGTCGCTTTCCTTGATGCGGAGCCGGGCTGCGTTGACGATCTGTGTTTCTCCCGGGCAAAAGGCGGCGCAGGCCGCCAGCACCGGAACCAGATCGGGGATCTGCGACGCATCGATCACGGCAGCGCGCTTTTCGCCGGGGAAAACCTGCAGAATGCCGTCCTGCCAGCGGGTCACGGCGCCCATGGCGGTGAACAGCGGCTCGCAGGCGCGGTCTCCCTGCGCGGAATCCCTGCGCAGCCCGCAAAGCGAAAGGCGGGAACCGAGAAGCCCTGCCCCGAGAAAGAAGGCAGCCTGAGACCAGTCGCCCTCCACGGTGTAATCCTGCGCGCGGTAGTGCTGGTTGCCGGGAACCGACCATCCGGTTTCCGTGCGCTGCGCGGAAACACCGAACGAGTGCATCACACTGAGCGTCAGGTCAATATATGCGGCAGATTCCAGAGGTGTGGTCAGCGTGATGGTGCTGTCGCCGTCCAGCAGAGGCAGCGCGAGCAGCAGACCGGTGATGAATTGGGAACTGACGTTGCCGGGCAGAGAAAAATTGCCGCTGTGCAGCCTGCCGCGGACTGTCAGCGGAAGCCCGCCTTCCGTCTGCAGCTCGGCTCCGGCGCCGGGCAGGCAGTCGCAGAAGCAGCCGATCGGGCGTTCGGGCAGCCTTCCGCGCCCGGTAAAAACGGCCGTAACACCGCCCGCCGCTGCCAGAGGGATCAGAAACCGCAGCGTGGAACCGGATTCTCCGCAGTCCAGCAAAACGGGGGAAGCATCGGAAGCGCCGTGCTCCGGGGAAAAAAGCCCGCGGCCGTCGATCAGCAGCGCGTCGCCGTCACGCACGGCCGAAGCGCCGAGCGCACGGATGCAGCGGACGGTGGCTTCCATATCCTGAGACGGTGCGATCGGCGCGATCCGGCTGACGCCGTCTGCCATGGCGGCGCAGAGGATCGCCCGGTGAGAAATGCTTTTGCTCGGCGGAATGACGATGCTGCCGTGCAGCTCCGAAGGCGTAAGGGTGACCGGATCCGAAAGATTCATTCCTGTGCGCCTCCCGTTTTGGCAAGCAGCTGCTCCAGTGCGGTGAGCGTCGCCGGATAAACATAGCTCTCGCCGATGCGGTGCAGCAGCACCAGCTTGATGGTGCTGCCGGTCGTTTTTTTGTCTCCGGCGGCGGCAGCGGCGATCTCGGCGGCAGAAGCAGGGTCCGTGCAGGGCAGAAAGTAGCGCGTAAGGCAAAGCTTCAGCTGCCGGGTGCAGCCCGGCTCGGTCAGCCCGGACTGTTCGGCGGCGGCGGTCAGCTTCGCCATGCCGACGGCAACGGCGTGGCCATGTGTCAGACCGCAGTAGCCGTGCAGCTTTTCCAGCGCGTGGCCGACAGTGTGACCGAAATTGAGCAGCGTGCGTTCTCCGGCTTCGCGCTCGTCCCGTTCTACTACGCCCGCCTTGATGGCGACACAATCGGCAATCGTTTCTTCAATGGGCGGCGGCGTTTCCCGGTTCAGCCGGTCGAAGAGCGCCGCATCCTTGATACAGGCGGTCTTGATGATCTCCGCCATGCCGTCGGCGTAAAACAGGGGAGAAAGCGTCTGCAGCACGTCCGGGTCGATCAGCACCAGCCGCGGCTGCCAGAACGCGCCCACCAGATTTTTGCCCTCCGGTAGGTCGACGCCGGTTTTTCCGCCCACGGAGGAATCCACCTGAGCCAGCAGCGAAGTGGGTATCTGCACAAAATCAATGCCGCGCAGATACGTTGCCGCCGCAAAGCCGCAAAGATCACCCGTTACGCCGCCGCCGAGCGCAATGACAAAATCGGTGCGGGTGAGCCGGTGAGCGGCAAAGTGTGCATACATCTGTCCGACGGTGGCAAGCGTCTTGCTCTGTTCTCCGGCGGGAAATACGAAGAGAGAAGCGTTCAGTCCGGCCCGGCGCAGCGCATCGAGCAGCGCGCCGGCGTAAAGCAGAGAGACGTTGCTGTCGCTGACGACGCAGACGCGTTCCGCTTTTGGAAACAGCGGCAGAATATGCTCCGCAGCGGAATGTCGGATGCCGCGGCCGATCAGAATGTCATAGCCGCGCCCCGCATGAACGGAAATTTTCGATTCCATCATATCACCAAATCTTTCTGCCGGCCGCGGAGAAAAACGCGGTTCGGCCTGCTGAATTTACGATCGGAAATTTTGCTTCCGTGATATTTTTCAAGGATCATTCTCCAAGACGTTCCTTGATCTCACGGCTTTTCTGCAGCAGCGAGCGGAGCGTTTCGGCGTCGCCGTCCTTTGCGGCGTCACGGATGGCGCAGATATTTCTGATCAGCAGATCCAGTTCGTCGCAGAGCGGCTCACGGTTTTCCAGAAAAAGCTCGGTCCAGAGCGTTTCGTTGATGCGCGCCACGCGGGAAACATCGCGGTAGCTGCCGGCGGAAAAGCCGTTGTGCTTCGGGCAGCAGGGGCTTTGTACATACGCGCACGCCAGAACGTGAGGCAGCTGAGAGGTGAAGGCGATCATGCGGTCGTGCTCCTCCGGGGTCGTGCGCACGCAGCGGCCGAAGCCCAGCTGAACCGCAAAGCTTTCCAGTTCATTCAGCAGGTTTTCCGGAGCGCCGCAGGGAACCGTAATAAAGCTGGCCCCCTGGAACAGGGCGGAATCCGAGGCGTCGAAGCCGCTGCGCTCCTTGCCCGCCATCGGATGGACGCCGATGAACGTGAAGCCGTTTTTTGCGGCGATTTCCGGCATTCTGGCGCAGATCCAACGCTTGATCCCGGAAACGTCGCAGACAACGGAGCCTTTCAGAAGCGCGCCGTGTGCCGCGGCAAATTCCACTGCTGCCGCAGGATACAGGCAAAGAAACACGAGATCGGCTTCTGCCAGCGCCTGATCGGTCGCTTCGGCGTCGATCGCGCGGTTGAGCAGTGCTTTTTCAATGACCCGGGGATCGCTGTCGGTTCCGAGGACCCGGCAGCGGGTTCTGGCGCGGATCGTTTTGGCAAGAGAACCGCCGATCAGCCCAAGACCGACAATTGCAATGGTATCAAACACGGCAAACGCTCCTTTTCTGATTAATATTTATGCTTCTGCAGCGTTTAATCGGCCAGATGGCTCAGCGCATCGCGTGCAGCAAATACATGGTGAGCAACATGGTCAAACTGATCTGGTGTCAGGGACTGCGCGCCGTCCGAAAGAGCATGGCTCGGGTCGTTGTGCACCTCGATCATCAGTCCGTCGGCTCCGGCGGCCAGCGCAGCCATTGCGAGCGGCTCCACCATCCACGGGATCCCGGCGGCGTGGCTCGGGTCAACGATGACCGGCAGGTGGGATTTCTTTTTCAGCATCGGCACAGCGGAGATATCCAGCGTATTGCGCATGCTCGTTTCAAAGGTGCGGATGCCGCGTTCGCAGAGGATCACGTTGTCGTTGCCGCCTGCCATGATATATTCGGCGATCATCAGCAGCTCTTCGATCGTGCTGGAAAGGCCCCGTTTGAGCAGGATCGGTTTTTTTGTTTTGCCAAGCTCCTTGAGCAGCTCAAAATTCTGCATGTTGCGTGCGCCGACCTGAATGATATCGACGTCTTCAAACATATCGATATGCGATTCGCGCATAATTTCCGTTACGATGGGCATCCCGGTTTTTTCACGGGCCTTGCGCAGCAGTTCGAGACCCTGTGCATGAAGCCCCTGGAACGAATAGGGCGAAGTGCGGGGCTTGAACGCACCGCCGCGCAGGAAGGTCGCGCCTGCCGCTTTTACGCGCTCCGCCACCTCGATGATCTGTGATTCACATTCCACCGAGCAGGGGCCAGCCATAATGTGAAAGATTCCGCCGCCGATCTGCTGCCCGCCGGGCAGGGTAATGACGGTATCGTCCGGGTGAAATTTGCGGTTGGCCTTTTTATACGGCTCCTGTACGCGTTTGACGCTTTCCACGATCGGCTGGGCGCCGATGCTTTCAATATCAATCTGGTGTGTATCGCCGATCAGTCCGAGAACGGTGGATTCCACACCCTGCCAGATGTTTACTTTTACACGGTGCTGACTTTGCAGCTTGTCTTCAAAGGCTTTGATCTGCTCAGGGGTGGTGCCGTTTTTCAATACGATGATCATGTGGATTTGACTTCCTTTCCGATTTTCATGCAGGTAATAAAAAAGACGGAACCCCGGCCATGGGTTCCGTCATCATCCTATTATCCTGCCTGCATTCAATGGTTGTCTGAATTCAGGAATTCCGATCCGGTGATGCGACCATAGCGTTTGGGGTGCACGACGAAACATCCCAGCCGTAATAGCAGGGATATGTAAAGCCGGTAAATCGTGCAGAAAGAAGCGCCATGGTTTTACCTCCGAAAAATTCTTCCCTTGTATCATAATCCTGAAAAACGGCAGTTGTCAATAAAAAAAGAATGTTTAATGCGAAAAAAAGCATTTTGACCGAAAAGCGGGACGCAGAAAAGAACGGTTTGGGCAGATCGGTCAGAATCTTATTTCAGGGATCTCCTGTGCTGCGGCGCCGGAAGATTCCAGCCGCTGCACGATCTCCCGCGCGGTTTGAGCAGGAGACCGGTTGCCGTCGACCGTCAGAGTAGCGGCCGCGCGGTAAACGGGAAGGCGCCGGTCAAAAAGCTGCCGTGCCGCCTGTTCCTTGTCGGGCTGCTGCAGCAGGGGGCGTGTGGTATCGTTCTGCAGCCGCTGCAGGATCACACGGAGCGGAACGTCCAGCAGAACGACGGGACAGCCAGCCTCCCGGAAGGCACGCGCGTTTTCGGGAAAGGTGAGCGCGCCGCCGCCGGTCGCAACAACACAGTCCTTTTTCTGCGCCAGCCGGCGGCAGACATCCCGTTCCATTGCACGGAATTCCGGCTCGCCGCGCGATGCAAAAATTTCGGAGACCGACATGCCCGCCTGCTGTTCGATCACGCGGTCCGTATCAAGAAATTCACGGTTCAGCTGCCGCGCCAGCACTGTGCCGACGGTGTTTTTTCCGCAACCCATAAAGCCGCAGAGAATGATTGCACGGTCTGTCATCATCCAAAGACTTCCTCTCTATATGAGATTATTCGCTGAACTTGCGCTGCATTTCCTGCAGAGCGTCGCGGATCAGTTCGTCTACAGCAGCCTTTTCATACTGCGAGCCGTGCCAGATGCGGTGTGACTCCACTGCCTGATACACCAGCATCGACATTCCGCCGAGCACCCGGGAACCGTTTGCGCGCGCGGCAGCCATCAGCGCGGTTTCCGCAGGGTTGTAAACGGCGTCATAAACGGCGGCAGACCGGCGCAGAACGCTTTCGTCCACAGGGGAGCAGCCGGTGTTGGGGAACATGCCCACCGGCGTTGCGTTTACCAGAAGGTCGATCGGGCGGTTGTCTGCGGCAAGCTGTGAAAAGGTACATACCGTAACTTTGGCGTCCGGCACAAGGGCCTTCGCCGCGCTGCAGAGCGCAGCCGCCCGTTCCAGCCCCTGATCGCGCACGGCAATGGTGACGGAAGCACCGGCGAGGACGGCTTCAAACACAAAAACGCGGGCAACGCCGCCGCTGCCAAGAACCGTTACGCTGCCCGCCAGGGGAATCCCTTCCGCCCGCAGCGCCTGCAGGAACCCAAAAGGATCGGTCGTCCAGCCGCAGCGCTCGCTGCCGTTGCGGACGGTGTTCACCGAGCGGTAAAGCGACGCTTTCTCGCTCATTTTTGCCAGAGCGGGAATAATGACGGACTTATGGGGAATCGTCAGATTGTAGCCGTCCAGCGCCGCCAGAGAGTGCTCGGCTTCATACAGAAGATTTTCGGGCGGAATATCGAACACTTCATATTCCGCCCGGATTCCGGCAAGCGCAAACAGGCGAAGATGGATAAAAGGGGACATCGTGTGGCCGATCGGGTGGCCGACAACGGCAAAACGGGCAGTGGTCATCGGGATCATTCCTTTCTGCAGACGGAGGTCAGAAGTCGGGCCGGCGCCGCGGCTGCCTTTGCGCAGACATCCGCCGCAGCGCGCGGCTGCAGGATACGGTTTGCGCCGCAGAGCGGAAAAAAGAATTCGCATCCGGAATTTTTTTTTCAAAAGCGTATTGACAAAGGCAGCAAATACTAATAATATTTTGATAGAGTACCGACCGATAGAAAGAATTGTAGCACAACGAACGTCCGTTGTCCATTCATTCTGTTCCGGAAGGCCGACATTCACGTAAGGAGGGAAAGAAATCATGGTGTTTGAGAAGGTAAAAGCCATCCTCGCGGAGCAATTCGACGTTGAAGAGGATACCATCACTTACGATACCAAAATTGCCGATGATCTGGGCGCAGATTCTTTGGATGTTGTTGATCTGCTGATGTCGATCGAGGACGAGTTTGAGATTGAAGTGCCCGATGATGAAATCGAAAATATTAAAACGGTCGGCGAGCTGGTTGCCTACATTGAAAGCAATCAGTAAGATCCCTGAAAAACGACCGGAGCCCCTGTTTTATCAGATCCGCAGTGCGCCGCACCGCGGATTTTTTTCAATGGATCGTTTTAAGGGGCTGTTTTGCTTTTTTGCCGGATCTGTGGTAAAATAGACCCGGATTCAATTTTAAATTAAGGAGCTGTCAAAATTGGACTTTTTGCTTGACGGAATCAAGGCGCTGTTCAGCAGCGCCGACGGCTGGAAAATGATCCTGATGTGGGTCATCGGCGGTCTGCTGATCTGGCTGGCTATCAAAAAGGACTTTGAACCTGCGCTGCTGCTGCCGATGGGCTTCGGCGCCATTCTGGTCAATATTCCGTTTTCCGGAGTATTGGATCAGGTGGTCGGCGGCGAAGAAGCGGCCGGCATCCTGCAATGGCTGTTCGATATCGGGATCAAAGCGTCGGAGGCGTTCCCGCTGCTGCTGTTTGTCGGCATCGGCGCAATGATCGATTTCGGCCCGCTACTTTCCAATCCGAAAATGCTGCTGTTCGGCGGCGCGGCCCAGTTTGGCATCTTCTTTACGGTGCTGATGGCTGTGCTGCTCGGGTTCCCGCTCAAGGATGCCGCCTCCATCGGCATCATCGGTGCGGCGGACGGCCCGACCTCCATTCTGGTTTCTCAGGTGCTCAAGAGCAATTATATCGGCGCGATCGCCGTTGCGGCATATTCGTATATGGCGCTGGTGCCGATCATTCAGCCGCTGGCGATCAAAGCGGTCACAACGAAGAAGGAGCGCAGCATCCGGATGCCGTACAATCCGCAGTCGGTCTCGCGCACCACGCGCATCCTGTTCCCGATCATCGTCACGCTGATCGCCGGGCTGATCGCGCCGGCGTCGGTCGCGCTTGTCGGATTTCTGATGTTCGGCAACCTGATCCGGGAATGCGGTAAGCTGGAAAGCCTTTCGCAGACCGCGCAGGGCCCGCTTGCCAACCTGATCACGATCTTCCTCGGGATCACCATTTCGGCCAGCATGAAGGCGGAGCAGTTCGTGCGGTGGGAAACGCTGCTGATCATGGCGCTCGGGCTGGTCGCGTTTGTGATCGATACCATGGGCGGCGTGATGTTTGCAAAGCTGCTCAACCTCTTCCTGCCGAAGGGCAAAAAAATCAACCCGATGGTCGGCGGCGCAGGAATTTCCGCGTTCCCGATGTCGGCGCGCGTCATTCAGAAAATGGCTCTGAAAGAAGACAAACAGAACCATCTGCTGATGCATGCTGTCGGCGCGAACGTCGCCGGTCAGATCGGCTCGGTGATTGCAGGCGGAATTATTCTGGCGCTTGTGCCGGATATGCTCAGACTGCTCGGAGCGTAAGAAAGGGAGGAACAGAAAATGCTGCGATTTGCAAAGGATTTGTTTCAAAGTGCGCTCGGCGCGGTGAACGATGCAACGCTGATGCAGGCGCTGAAGCTCATGCTGTACGGAATGGCCGGCATCTTTGTTGTCATGGTGCTGATTTATCTGGTGATCCTGCTGCTCAATAAGACGACCGAAAAGGAAGCCAGAAAAGAGAAGGAAGAAGCAAAAAAGAATTAAAGGACGCTCTTGAACGTAAGCTTTGAGGGATTATGCTTGTCCGCGAAAGGAAAGAATTTCAGAATGGCAGAACAGAAAAAAATGGTGGAAGCCATTACGCCGATGGATCAGGATTTTGCGCAGTGGTATACCGATATCGTCAAAAAAGCGGAATTGTGCGATTATTCCGGTGTGCGCGGCTGTATGGTGATCGAGCCGTACGGCTATGCGATCTGGGAGAATATCCGCGATATTCTCGATAAAAAATTCAAGGAGCTTGGGCACGAAAACGTTTCGATGCCGATGTTTATTCCGGAAAGCCTGCTCCAGAAGGAAAAGGATCATGTGGAAGGCTTTGCGCCGGAGGTGGCATGGGTCACGATGGGCGGCGGCGAAAAGCTCAGCGAGCGCCTTTGCGTGCGCCCGACTTCGGAAACGCTTTTCTGCGATCATTATGCGCGTGTGATCCATTCCTGGCGCGATCTGCCGAAGCTCTACAATCAGTGGTGCTCGGTGGTTCGCTGGGAGAAAACAACGCGGCCGTTCCTGCGCAGCGTGGAATTCCACTGGCAGGAGGGCCACACGATGCACGAAACTGCCGAGGAGGCGCGCGCCGAAACAGAGCAGATGCTCAATGTTTACGCCGATTTCTGCGAGCAGCAGCTGGCGATCCCCGTGATCCGCGGACGCAAGACCGATAAGGAAAAATTTGCGGGCGCAGAAGCGACTTATACGATCGAAGCGCTGATGCACGACGGAAAAGCGCTGCAGTCCGGCACGAGCCATTATTTCGGCGACGGCTTTGCCCGTGCGTTCGGGATCCAGTTCACCGACCGTGAAAACAAGCTCAGCTATCCGCACCAGACCTCGTGGGGAATGTCCACCCGCATCATCGGCGGCATCATCATGACCCACGGCGATGACAACGGCCTCGTTCTGCCGCCTGCGATCGCACCGATTCAGGTGATGGTGATCCCGGTCGCAATGCACAAGGAAGGCGTGCTTGAAAAATCGCGCGAGGTGCTTGCCCGTCTGCAGAAATTCTGCCGCGCCAAAACCGATGAAAGCGAACAGAGCCCCGGCTGGAAATTTGCCCAGTATGAAATGAAGGGCGTTCCGCTGCGTCTGGAGATCGGCCCGAAGGATATCGAAAAAAATCAGTGCGTGCTTGTCCGCCGCGACAACCGCGAAAAAATCTTTGTTTCGCTCGACGAGCTGGAAACCAGAGTGCCGGAGCTGCTCAAGGCCGTTCACGACGGCATGTATGAAAAAGCGCTGGCCCGCCGCGAGCAGATGACCTACACCGCTGTTTCGTTTGAAGAAATGAAGCAGATCGCCGACGAAAAGCCCGGCTTTATCAAGGCGATGTGGTGCGGAGACCTCGCCTGTGAGGAAAAGATCAAGGAAGAAGCAGGTCTTTCCTCCCGCTGCATGCCGTTTGAACAGGAGCATCTCGATGGCCACTGTGTCTGCTGCGGCAAAGAAGCCAAAGCGATGGTCTATTGGGGCAAGGCGTACTGATCGCGCGCTGACCGGCGGAAGAGGAAATTGATTCAAAAACGAGCCGGTGCGGCCTGTAACAGGCTGCACCGGCTTTTGCCTGCCGGAAAGCGTGGGATTCCTGCGTGTTCCGGCGAGCGGAACAGATTGACGGAGATCAGAAAAGAATCCAGGTAGAAAGAGAAGAAATGATATGTTGTTTCAAAAAGCCGCGCCGCAGGACGCACCGGCGATTGCCCGCATGATCACGCAGGCACAGCGCTGGTTTGCCGAAAACGGCATTGACCAATGGCAGAACGGCTATCCGAATGAGGAGAGCGTGAGAAAGGATATAGCGGCGGGAAGCGGAGTCGTGCTCCGGGAACAGGGGCGCGTCGTCTGTTATGCATCGCTGGGCTTTCTGCCCGAACCGAGCTATGCGGAAATTGACGGAGCGTGGCGCTGTGACGGCGACTATGCGGTGCTGCACCGTGTGGTAACGGAGCAGAGCCGCAAGGGACAGGGGCTGGCCGGTGAGCTGTTCGCCCGGTGCGAATCGGCTGCGAGGCTGTTCGGTGTGCAGAGTCTGCGCGTGGATACACATGAACAGAACGGGCCGATGCAGCGCGCGCTGCAGAAATTCGGTTTTCTGCCCTGCGGCAGAATTCGTCTTGCCGATGGGTCGCCGCGGCTGGCATTTGAAAAACCGCTCTCTGTTCCGGCTGCACAGTTTCACCATGCCGCAATCTGGGCGTCGGATTATGACGCGGCGATCCGGTTTTATGTACAGCAGCTCGGCCTGCCGGTCATTCGCGAAAATAAACGACCGGAGCGCGGCGACTGCAAGCTTGATCTGCGTGCAGGCGACGGCGAGCTTGAAATTTTTATTGCGCCGGGCCATCCCGCGCGTGTTTCGAATCCCGAGGCGCTCGGCCTGCGCCATCTGGCGTTCCGGGTGGAGGATTGCGAAGCCGCCGTCAGGGAGCTGAACCGCCGGGGAATTGAAACGGAACCGGTGCGCACGGATGAATTTTCCGGCGGGAAATTCACCTTTTTCCGCGACCCCGACGGTCTGCCGCTCGAACTGCACGAATGAACGGCTCTTTTCCGTGACCGGATCAGATTTATTGCTTTCCAAAGCGCCCCAACAGGGCTGCGAAACCTGTGCTTCCTGCAGACACGGAAAACCGACATCAAAATTACTGTTTTTTTCTCTGTTGCTTGACAAATTATATATATATATATATATAATTAAGACAGGAAACCGTATATTAGCATCAGAGGAAAATACCACAGAAAAAGAACGATCCGGAAAATCCGGAGGACATCAGGTTTTTTCCCGCTTTGCCGGCTGCGCAATGACCGCTGCATAGCCGACGGCGATCGGATCGTCGGTTTCCGGAACAGATGAAAACAGAAGCGTGAAAAAAATGAAGTCGTACTTTTCCATGATCCTCGCTTGTGTCCTGACAGCGGCGGTGCTGTCCTCGTGTTCGCCTGCGCCGGCGTCTTCCGTACCGGTGCCGCCTGCCTCCTCACAGGGGACGTCTTCGGCGTCCGTTTCCTCAGAAGGCGCCTCGTCTCCGGTGTCCTCTCAGGCGGTTTCTGCGCAGCAGCTTGCTTTTCACCCGGAATATATGCGGCAGACAATTTCGCAGTACGGTTATATTGATACCGACGGCGTTCTTCACTGGAACCCGGATTTCATCGAACGAAAGCTGATCGGCGAATACGGGCTGAACGATTATGCCAAAGCGCTGCAGGAGCTGACGAAAAGGAGCGGGGCAATCAGCTTCTGCGTTGCGCCGCTCACTTATGAGGTGCTCGTCCTTTGGGAGGATTCTTCCATGACGGCGCTGAAAGCAGAATTTTCGCCCATGGCTGGCCCGGGAACCGAAATTTCCGAAAAGGATTGGGGAAAGGTCGCGGCCGAAGAACAGGAAGACGTGGCCGCGCTCGCTTGCGGACAGGAATTCGGCCCGTTTTATCTGAAAAAGGACGGCAGCGTCCGGTGGAGCTTCCGGGAAGAACCGGAGCGCAGCGGCGCGATGCAGATCTCGCTCGATCCGTCCGATAGCCGTCTGGATATTCTCACAGAAGGCGGAACGCTGGAAGCAAAGCTGATCGAACAGCTGAAAACGGAAGAAGAACGAAGCGAAGCGGCTTCCTGGCAGGACATTGTGCAGATGATGTCCTACAATATGATCGTCTATGCGCTGCATGAAGACGGCTCCCTGACGCGCGCCCGGAAAAGCGATTACCCGTACGGAAGGGCCGAGCAGCAATACCCCTGGCCTTCGGAGCCGGTCAATGTGGTCCGGCTCTTCCCCGGAACGGGCTGGTATCTTACGGCGGACGGAACGCTGTACCATCTCGACACAAACAGCGAATTTCCTTCGGATAAAAAGATCAGCGGGATGCAGGAGATCGATCAGATCTTTTCGGAAGGCAGCTATGCGCTGATGAAGGACGGCAGCATCCGTCCGCTTGATTCGCAGGCGGAACAGGACAAAGCCCTGAGCGAATGGCTGAATTCCGTTCAGAACGTGATGACGGTCACAACAGAATAATGCGGCAGACCCGCCTGCAGGAGCATGATGCGCTGCAGACGGGTCTTTTTGTGCTTTCAGGTATTTTTGCGGCTGATCGGTCCGCGGAAAAAGATTTTGGCAAAACGCGCGGCGCTGAAGGGGATCAGCGGGGCAAGGTAGCTGCCGCCGGTCACGGTACGGGTGCAGGCGATCGTCAGCAGCAGCAGCGCGATCGCGGCGCAGAATCCCCAGACGCTGAAAATCGCCGTCAGAACGATCATTACGACGCGTGAAAATTTAAACGCGTAGCCAAGCTCAAAGCTGGGCTGCGTAAAATTCCCCGTGGCCACAAAGGCCATATAGAGCACGACCTCCGGCACAAGCCAGCCGGCCTGGATCGCAAAATCGCCGAGAATGAGCGCGCTGACGACGGAAAACGATGTGCTCAGCGCGCTCGGCGTGTTCAGCGAGGCGATTTTCAGCGCGTCGAGCATGAATTCAATGATCAGCAGCTGCGCGGCGATGGGAACCGTATTCGGTTCCTCCACCCGGATAAACGCCAGCCATTCGGGGATCCACTGCGGATTTTCCACCAGAAGGAACCACACCGGCGTTAAAAACAGCGTCAGAAGAAAGACGGTGATCCGCAGCAGACGAAGATAGCTGCCAACGGCGGGCGGAAAATAAAAATCGTTCGTGTCCTGCACAAAATCGAACAGCGTGACCGGCAGGATCATCACGGAAGGGGAGTTGTCCGTAAGGATCAGGATCTTTCCTTCGGCAGCGCAGGCGGCTGCCGTGTCGGGCCGCTCGGTGTACCGGATGCGCGGAAACGGATTGAACCATTGCCGGGGAATCAGCGTTTCGGCGAGGCTTTCCTGCCCCATCGTCAGCGTTTTGGCGCGGATCGCTTCGATTTTTTTGATCAGCTGCTGAACCGTTCGTTCGTCCGCCGCCCCGTCAAGATAGCAGAGAACCACGTCGGCGCGGGATACGTCGGTGGCCCGCACATAGTGCATCGTCAGCCGCGGATCGCGCAGACGCCTTCGGATCAGGGCGGTGTTCATCACCAGGGTCTCCACAAAGCCGTCGTGGGCGCCGCGCAGAACCCGGTCGTCGTCCGGTTCCCCCACCGAGCGGGCAGGATAGGTGCGCGCATCGATCATGACTGCCCCGGCAAAACCGTCCAGAATCAGCGCGATCGTTCCGGAGAGCACCTGCGTCACCACGTCGCCGGCAGAAGAGACGATTTCGGTTTCGGTGTAGGGGACGAACCGGTCGGCAAAGTCCTGTGCGCTTTTCAGCGGCGCAAGATCCTCCGGTTTGACGGAAAACAAAAACTGCATGACCTTTTCCAGCAGGTCGTCCTTTGCAAAGCCGTCCACCAGATAAAACTTTCCTTTGCGTTCCCCGATGACCACCGGCTTCGTGACAAGATCAAAGCTTTTGCCGATCTGGAGCGCACGGTCCAGCGCACGGGAATCCTGCGCAAAGCTTCCGCTGAGCGTTTGATTTTCGGTTGAAACAGACATAGCCGCATTCCGCCTTTGCTGCGTGATGCGGCTATTTTGCCCGTTTCGGACTGAATTATTTACTGAATTCCGTGACCGCCGAAATAATCCAGAAACACCGGTACGCCGAGCACTGCCTCGGGATCCTGGAACACGGCGCGGAACACCGGCTCGTCAAAAATGATCATGTCCAGATAATTGTATTCCGAGCCGAAGGCGCTGCCGAGCGAATAGCCGAGCCGGTAGGTTTCGAGCAGCTGTTCCAGCTTTGCGGCCAGGCTGCTGCGTTCGGCAACCTCGGCGGCGTTTTCCGGCCGCGCGGGATAATAGAAATAGCAGAAAACACCGCCGAATGCACGCAGACCGTCCGCTTCGTCAAACGGCGCGCCCAGCAGCGGAACGTGGCGCGTGAACCCGCCGATGATGTCGCCGCGCGGCCCGTCTTCGGCGCCGGTGGTGGGGTGATAGCCGAAACAGAGCGCGGTCGGATCGTTGATCCACGGCCATGCGCGGGTGGAGGGGGTGTTTTGCAGCATGGTGCAGAATTCCGTAAAATTCATTGCATTTTCCGCATCCGCGGGAGGGGTGTCGCGGCAGACGAGATCGCCGATGTAGATCTCGGTCAGCGCTTCGCCCAGAAAAAGATACAGAAGCATCATGCCGAAGGCGTGCTTTTCGGCGTCCGTCCGTCCGGCAAAGATCGGGGAAACGGCGGTGATATCGTACTTTTGCCGTTCATCGTTTGCCTCACAGTAAAATGTAAAAAGCGATGCGTCAATATCGGTTCCGCCAAGGCGCAGCGTCCGGCAATCCGCCGGGGAACGCGGCTGGCGGAAGGCAAAAAATTTCCAGTTTTCAAATTCCGGCGCCAGCTGCCGCCAGTAACGGCAGACGAACTGTTCGGTTTTGCTGCCGCAGGGGCACATGGCCAGCGCAAAGCTTCCGCCGGAGCCGCCCGCTTCGCAGAGAAACGGCAGGCCAAGCCCCTTGAGCTTGCTGCCGCAGAAAGCAGCCGCCAGGTCGTATTTTCCGCCGGAGATTGCCTGTTCCAGCTCCGGGCGCACGGTGCAAAACCAGCTCCAGAACTGAAGTATGCGTTCTTTTGTCGTTTGTATCATCCAAAAAGCCCTCTCGTTTTGCTTTGCCGGGCAAAAAACACACCCGGTGTTACAGAGCGTAACACACCGGGCGCAGAAAGTCAATTTTCTGACGGAAAAACAGAGGCAAAATATTGCTCCGAATTTTTGCCAGCCGGGCGCAGAAAGCGCTTGAGCAGGTAAAGGCTCTCCGGGTCGCGGGTGACCAGAGAGATGCCGCTTTCGCAGGAAAGCGTTGCGCGGAACCCAAGTTCGCGGACGATCTGCCTTGTTTCGCTGCTGAAGCTGCCGAACGGGTAGGTAAAGGTGGTGGGGGAGGTGCCGGTCATTTCGGTGATCCGGTTCTGCAGATTCAGAAGATCCTCGCACAGCATGCTGCGGTAAGACGCAAGCGGCTCTCCGGCTTTTTTGGCGCAGCCGTGACGCCCGCTGCTGTAGGTGTGCAGATTATAGGTGTGGTTCTGAATTTCCACCAGGCCGGACTGCAGCATTTCGTTGATCTGCGGCCAGGTGCAGTGGGAATAATAGGCGTTGTTTTCGTCCACGGCGGAAAACTTGTCGGTGTAAAGCCCGATGATGGAAATGACGGCTTTCATATTCTGTTCCTGCAGGATCGGGAATCCGTAAAGATAATTATTGTAGTAGCCGTCGTCAAAGGTGATGACGACGGGCTTTTCCGGGAGCGGCGTTCCTTTGTCGACATAATCGATCAGATTCTGCATCAGAACGGTTTCGTAGCCATGCGCCTTCAGCCATGCAAGGTCGGAGGCGAACAATGAGGGCGGGATCACATATTTGCCGGCGCGGGAACTGTCCTTGAGCAGGCTGTGATACATCAGTACCGGAACCCGGACGCCTTCCTCTTCTGCAGAGGCGGCGTTTGCGGCGGCGCCGATCGTTTGCCGGGGCAGCGAAAAGACCGCGGTCAGTGCGACCAGAACGGCCGCTGCCGCAAAACAGAGTGCCGCCGAGGCGCCTTTTCCCGGATGAAAGGCGCGAAAAAAGAAATGCTTTTCCGTTTTTCCGGTCTGACAATGACGCATGAGCCTGCTTCCTCTCCGATAAATTTGAAAAAAGACACGCGCCCGGGAATCCCGTGCCCGGTCAGGAGCTGCTGCCGGAGGAAACGCTTTCCCCGGGCAGCCGCGGCACCAGCCCGGCGTCCCAGTAATCGTATTTCCGGTAATATTCCTTGCTTTCTTCGTCGCGCCAGACGGTGGAACGGTGTTTCTGCAGCAGCTTTGTGATCTCGTAAAGATCGATCCAGATCTGAGTCGGGGCGTCCTTCTGCGATTCGTCAAAGATCAGCTCAACGCCCCAGTGCAGGTGAGTGGATGTGATATTGTTGGTGTTTTCCTCCGTGCTGTAGCCGGTGCGCCCGACATAACCGATCACATCGCCCGCCTTGACGACTGCGCCGAGCTGGATATTCGGATGATACGGCCGGTTGCGGCGCATATGGGCGTAATAGTAGTAGCGCTTTTTGTCAAAGCTGCGGATCCCGATGCGCCACCCGCCGTACTGATTCCAGCCCAGCTCTTCCACAACGCCGGACTCCACCGCGACGATCGGCGTGCCCAGCGAGCACATCAGGTCATGGCCGAAGTGCTTGCGGTTGTAGCCGTAGCTGCGGCTGGCGCAGAAGTCGTCATAGTGGTCAAAATAAAAGCCCTCGGCGATCGGAGAAAAAACCTTCAGCCCGTAGCTTTCCCGCCAGACAGGGCTGCCGGAATCGTCCTCCGTGCGGATGGAAAAGGTGCCGAGGTATTCGCCCAGCACCGCCGAATAGGCTTCGTAATAGTAATCGTAATATTTTTTGATATCGGCCGTTATTTCGTCGATGGTCTCGCCGTTTTTCAGCCGATCGCAGAGGGCGTCCATATCTTTTGCGCGGTAGCGGGAAAATTCCCCGCCGTATTTTGCGCCGAGATATGCCAGAACCGCGATCCAGTCGATCGGCGACTCGCTGCCGTGTGATGCAATGTCGTAATTCATGGCGCGCTCCATTGCCTCATACGAAACGGTAAAATCCACCCAGCGGATCGTGCCTTCCGCATCGACGGCCTGCGGCTGAACGGTCGTCCGGCTCCAGTCCGCCGAACCGATCGGAACGGCAAACGCAATGCACCCGCACAACAAAACGCAGCAGGCCGCAGCCATGAACTGCTTTTTTCCGATGACCGGCCGTTTTTTTGCGTGAACCATCCGCATTCCCCCCGCGATCCGCCTTTGCTCTGCAGCATTGTAATCGTATGCGCGAAAAAAGCGGAAAAGAACTGCAGAAGCGCCGTCTGCCGCCGCCGGACTCTGCGCAGCGGTCCGGCGCCTGCAGTTTATGAATTGATACAGGCCGCGCCGCGTGGTATAATCAGAATATCGAATACCGGCCGCAGCGTACAGAACGGACCGGCGAGCGGTAAAAAAGCAATTACAGCACGAGAAACATGATGGAACCGGAGAGGATATCAATGAAACTGATTTTTGTCCGGCACGGACAGACAGAATGGAATGCAAAGCGGCTGCTGCAGGGCAGCACGGATATTCCGCTCAACCGGGCAGGGATGGAACAGGCGGAAACGCTGCGCAGGGAACTTGCCGCCGTGCCGCTGGATTTTGCGGTGACGTCGCCGCTGGTTCGCGCGCGGCAGACAGCCGAAAGGATCTGCGCCGGACGGAACATCGCTGCAGAATCGGATGAAAGGATCGCCGAACGCCATTTCGGCCGCTTTGAAGGCGCCGTTTTTGACCGGGCGCTTTTTGCGGAATGGTGGCTGCCGGGCTTTGACGGAAGCGCCGACGGGATCGAACCGCTGGATCGCTTCTGCGGCAGGGTCTTTTCCCTGCTGGATGAGCTTTCTGCGCGGTTTCCGCGGCAGACGGTGCTGATGGTGGCGCACGGCGGCGTCAGCATTGCCGTTCAGCGGTATTTTGACGGAGAACCGAAAACACCGGAAGAAGCGGCGCGTTTTCTGCCGAACTGCAGCCCGGCAGTGTTTGAGAAAAACTGATCGACCGGCGGCATCGGAACAGGTGTGCCGCCGCCAGGAAGGGAAAAGGGTACTGCCGTATCCGGAGCGATCCGGTGCGGCGGTGCCCTTTTGTAATTTATCAGAGCAAAGAAACGATCCGGATAACAAGCTTTTTTTCGGATTTTTAAAGGACAGTTCAAATATTTGAAGCCCGGTTTTGCAATTTTTCAAAGCATTTTGAAACTTCTGCCGCATTTTCAGAGCAGAAAATCAGATTTATAATCATATTACAATCCAAGACGGCGGACGGTGTTCCAAAAGCAGTTCCGGATGCAAAAAAAGATGCGAAAGGGGAAAAATGGCATGGCGAAAGCTCTCAATGCGGAGAGAAAGAAAAAGGGCGGCTTTTTTCGTGATGTGGCGCGCAACAAGTTTTCTTATTTGATTGCGCTGCCGGCCATCCTGTATGTGTTCGTTTTCAGCTATCTTTCTTATCCGTACATGGCGTTGGCGTTTCAGCGCTACAATTACAAAAACAGCAGCATTTTCGGGATTCTGTTTCAAGGCGATTGGGTAGGGTTCAAGAATTTTGAATTCTTTTTCAATTCACAGAATGCGTTCCGGGTAACGTTCAACACGCTGTACCTGAACATCCTGTTTATTCTTACCGGCACGGTCATGTCGGTGCTTCTGGCGCTGCTGCTCAACGAGCTGCGCTGCAAATGGTTCGTCAAAACGACGCAGTCCGTTATGCTTTTTCCGAACTATATTTCTTGGGTCATGGTCAGCTACATTCTGCTCAGCCTGTTCTCCACGGAATACGGCATTGTGAATCAGCTGCTGCGCTCCCTCGGGCTGGAAGGCGTCAACTGGTACACCAATGCAAGCGTGTGGCCGGCGATCCTTGTGGTCATGAGAATATGGAAAGGCGCAGGCATGAATGCGATCATCTTCCTGGCCTCCATCACGGGTATCGACACTTCGCTTTATGAGGCGGCCGCCATCGACGGCGCAAACCGCTTCCAGAGGATCTTCCGCATTACCCTGCCGCTGATCATGCCGACGGTCATCATTATGACGCTGCTTTCCCTCGGAAAGATCATGTACGGCGATTTCGGTATGATCTATGCGCTGGTGGGCGATAACGGCACGCTCTATTCCACGACGGATATTATCGATACTTACGTTTTCCGCGCTCTGCGGCAGGTCGGAGATATGTCGCAGTCCACAGCGATCGGACTGTTCCAGTCGGTCATCGGGTTTATTATGGTGTACGGTTCCAACTGGCTGGCACGCCGTTTTTATCCCGACGGCGCATTGTATTGAGAAAGGCGGGAGGCAGAAGATGAACAAGAAATTTTCCGTTGCCAATATGCTGATCGGTCTTTTTATTCTGCTTTTTGCGCTGATGTGCCTGCTGCCGATGATCCTGACGCTCGTTGTTTCCTTTACGGATGAGGCGGCGATCCTCCGCAACGGCTACAGCTTTTTCCCGCAGAAGTTTTCCACCTATGCGTACCGGCTGATCTTCCGCGGCGGCTCCAGCGTTATCAAGGGATATCTGGTTTCGATCTTTGTCACGGTCGTCGGAACGCTGCTGGCGGTGCTGATCACCGGGCTGGCTGCCTATACGCTGGCCAACAAAAATGTGCGTTACCGCGGTGCCCTCGGTATGTATTTCTTTATTCCGATGGTGTTCGGTTCCGGCCTTGTGCCGTGGTATCTGATCTGCACCGGGCTGGGCCTGCGCGACAATATTCTTGCGCTGCTGGTTCCGAACCTGATGTTCAACACTTTCAATCTGTTCCTGGTGCGCAACTTTATGAGCGCGCTGCCCGATTCCCTGCGTGAATCGGCTACGATCGACGGAGCAAACGACGCCGTGATCGCATTCCGGATCTATTTTCCTCTTACGGTTCCGGCGCTTGCCACGGTCGGATTGTTTTACGGCCTCGCCTATTGGAATGATTGGTGGAACGCGATCATGCTGGTGGACGAAAAATCGCTTTATCCGATCCAGTACCTGCTGCTGCAGCTCAAATCGCAGATCAGTATGCTGAAGGATCTGCAGTATCTCAGCGGAACTACCTCGGCAACGCCGCCGACCGAATCGCTGAAAATGGCGACCGCGATCATTACGGTCGGCCCGATCATTCTGCTGTATCCTTTCCTGCAGAAATATTATGTCAAGGGCCTTGTGGTCGGCTCGGTGAAAGGCTGAGTGTTTTTTTGCAGATCTGTCCGATTGCGGACTGGTTGATGCGGCTGCCCGCGGTTTTGACTGCAGCGCGGGCACACCGCAGGATAAATCAAATTCTTATTTGAAAAGGAGACGTAAGAAATGAAGAAAACGAAAAGATTCCTTTCCATGCTTCTGGCCTGTGTGCTGACAGCGGCACTGTTTGCCGGCTGCACCGGCAGCAACTCTTCCTCCACAGCGACTGCCTCAAAGGACGAGAGCGCTTCTTCTGCTTCGGGCAGCACCGAACCTGCAAAGCTGACCTATGTTCTGCCGGGCAACGAACCGGTCGAAGTGTCCCGCGGCGTCGCTGCCGTCAATGAGAAGCTGGCAGCCGACGGTATCGGCGTTGAGCTGGAACTCAAATACTTTGCGTGGGATGTTTGGGATCAGAAGATCAACCTGATGCTCTCCACCGGCGACGATTTTGACATGTTCGCCGTCATGAACGACCGTGTTACCATTGCAAACTATGCTTCCCGCAATGCGCTGGCAGATCTGACCGATATTTTTGCCGAGTACGGTGAAAATATCATTGCCAACTGCCCCGAGCTTGCTATCAAATCCGGCCAGGTAGGCGGAAAACAGTACGGAATTCCGGCGTTCTGGGTGGAAAGCGCACTGGATCATCAGGGCCTGATCCGCACCGATCTGCTCAAAAAATACGGTGTTGATACCGTTCCCACCACCTGGGATGAGCTGACGGCTGCGTTCCAGACCGTTATGGCCAACTGGGACGGCAATCAGAAGCCGTATCTGCCGCTGATCGGAACCTCGCAGGTGGGCGGCTACTTCTTCAACAGCGACAACAACTATGTTCTTTACGAGAACATGATCTATGTCAATCAGGACGGAACCATCATGAATTACTTTGAGACCGATACCTTTAAAGAGAGCTGCCAGAACGCTCGCGACTGGTATCTGAAGGGTCTCATCAATCCGGACGTTCTGACCGTAACGAGCGATCAGATGAACAATCAGCTCAATACGGGCGACTGGCTGGTTCATGCCGGCACCATCGGCGATATCTCTTCCCTCAAGGCCAACTATCCGGATGTGACGGTCGACGACTTTGCCTGGGTCGATTTTGATACCGAAACGCCGGAGATCCGCCCCTACGGAACCCGCAACATGCAGGCGGTTCCGGCTTCCAGCAAAAATCCGGAAGCTTCCGTCAAATTCATCAACTGGCTGTATGCCTCTCAGGAAAACTTCGACCTGTTTATCTATGGCGAAGAAGGAACCGACTACAACAAGCTCAGCGATACCGATTACGAAGCCATTGTTGACGAGACCGGCGTTCCGAAGTATAATGTCGCTACCTGGCTGGCCGGCAATATCTCCTTTGAATATCTCAATGCCAATGCACCGACCCCGACCAACGAGCATCTTTACACCACCGACAAGACCGCTGTGGACGGCATCGCCGCTCTGATGACGTTTGACGCTTCCTCCGTGCAGACGCAGGTTGCCGACGTCAACACCCAGATCTCCGCGGTCATTGCTCCGATGGCCTGCGGTGCCGTGGACTATGATTCCAACATCGAAAATGCTCTGAACCTGCTGAAAACCGCCGGCATCGATGAAATTGTCGCCGAGTTCAAGGCACAGTTTGAAGAAAGCAAGAAATAATCAGTACTTCATCAACTGAACAAAGGCTTTTGAGTCGAAAAATCTTTGGGGAAACCATTCCCCAAAGATTTTTCTGTCAGGGGTCTGCAGCGACCAGAACAGGCGGCGGAATCGTCGGCCGCGCTGAAACGAAAGGATGTTGAACCATGTCGATTCAGGAACAGAAAGCGCTTTTTGAATCTCAAAAAGCACAAAAAGTTTACGAAAGCGTCGTTCTGACGTTTCACGGAGTGGATGGATTTGATGTTTACAACTGCTCCATCCCGTTTGTGTGGCAGGGCCGGGAGTATATGTACGGACGTGTGGAAAAGCGCGGAGAATGGGCGCGTTCCTGGGTACGTCTGTTTGAAAAGACCGGCAAGGACGACTACACCCTTGTGCCCGACCACATGATCTATCAGCTGGAAGATCCGTTTGTCAGCGTGATCCACGGCGAACTGACGCTGGGCGGCACCCATGTGCGCAAGCGCAGCGGAAAAATCGATACCTACTACGGTTATTTTTACCGCGGCACCGATATCAACGACATGCACTATTTTACCACCGGCCCGGACGAAATGAAGGATAGCCGTCTGGTGGAGCTGGCGGACGGCCGGATCGGTGTCTTTTCCCGTCCCCGCAACAAGGAGATCGAGAAAAAGTACGGAAGCGCGGCCATGATCGGCTTCGCTGTGATCGATTCGCTGGAGGAACTGACCGACGACGTGATCTTCAACGCCGAGCCGATCGACGGGATCTTTGACAAAGGCGAATGGGGCGGATGCAACCAGCCGGTTCTGCTGCAAAACGGCAATATCGGCATCATCGGCCACCAGAGCTTCCGGCAGGAGGTTCCGGGCGGCGAAGATCTGGCGGTTTATGTGAATACGGCGTTTGAATTTGATCCGAAGACCTTTGCGGTGACGCACAACCGGATCATCGGCACCCGCTCCTGCTATCCGGACGGACCGGCAAAGGTACCGTCGCTGGTCGACTGCACGTTTACCTCCGGAATTGTGATGCGTGAGGACGGCAAAGTGGATCTTTACGGCGGAATGGGCGACGTTCAGGAAGGACGCGTCGTGATCGATTATCCGTTCAGTTCTCCGATGGCGCGCTGAACCGCTGCAGCTTTTTTCTGATTTTTTCGGGCAGACCTGCTGAAATGACGGCAGGTCTGTTTTCTTTTGTTTGTATTGATATAAAAATTGACATTTCGCACATAATATTATACAATAGCAGCGTACACCTCGTGACAAATCGTGAATGATGGCAAAGTGATTTGCAGAAAGGATGTTTGTGCGTGAAAAAATATTTTCGGAGGCTGATGTCAACGTCGGCTTTTCGCAGAAGTCTTTTCGGTTACGCACTGACGATCCTTCTGGTGACCGTGGTGATTCTGGGCACCATGTTCGGTGTGCTTGCCATGGATATCAGGGAATACGGTGTAGACCATTCCCAGCAGCTGCTGCGGCAGCTTGTCATGACCTCGGAACGGATCAAGTTGGAAGTGGACAATCTGATTTCGACGATCACGACGGAAAGCAATACGCAGCAATTTGTGCAGAGCAAAACGGACAATAAAATGAATAATTTTTATTTGTTTCTCCATCTGCGTGAGGTGACCGGCGTATACTCTTATGTGGCGGATATTTCCGTGGTCAATTTTTCGAGCGGAGTAACGGTTCATGCCACAGGCGCCGAGGAAGGAGAGCCGACGGCACTTTCCGAACCGATCCGTCAGGCGCTGAAGGACGGGCGGCAGATCCTTGTACGGGCGGTTACGATCGCAGGAAAAAAGCAGAATGTGGTCTCGTTTCTGCAGTATCTGCCCTATAACAACAGCGCGATCATTGTCGATGTTTTTACAGACGGATTCGGTTACAGCATCGGGACGGCGTCCCGCGAGGTCTACGTGTTGGATGAATCGGGCGAGGCGGTCACGCAGAACGCGCGGGAGATCGTGGACGGCGTAACGGTTGCGCAGCGGCTGACCGAGCTGCGTGCCGGCCACACCGGACAGCAGGTTTATGATGATTCCGCCGGCCGGAGGTTTTATTTTTTTACGTATTCCGAAAAGCTTGGCTGGTGGTTCGTTGATGTGCAGGACTATTCCCAGTTTTACAGCAATTTTACGCGCGCGGCGACCGTGTGTCTTGTTGTGGCGCTGCTGCTGCTGGCCATGTGCGTTCTGATCTCGGTGCTGTTCAGCCACAAACTGCAGAAACCGCTGAGGCAGCTGGTGAACAAGTGCCGCGCAACGGTGGGTGCCGAGGAACTGCACGACGAGGATGAGCTGCAGTTTATTGATAAGGCGATCACCCGTGTGGAGCATGAACGGTACCAGAGCGAACACTATGTTCAGGCGCAGTTCCTTCGGAATCTGATGCTGGGGCAGGAGATGCCGTTCTTTGTTTCCCGAGAGATCACAGAACGGTTCGGAAAAAAATTCCATTCGGCGTTCTACTGCGTGCTGCTGATCGAGATTCAGCCCATGAAGGAGCTGAGCGAACGGGAGCGCGCCGAGGAATATAAAATTTACCGTTATACTGTCTGTAATCTTGCGGACGAAATTTTTGGTGAGGATTTTTCCTGCAAGACGGTGGAAACCGGAGAAAAAACGGTCGCCGTTCTGCTGATGCTGGAACAGGAAACCGTTTCCGAAAAATACGTTCTGTGCTTCCGTCAGCTGAAAGAATTTGTGGAAAAGCAGGTAGATATCTCGGTGAACGGCAGCCTTGGTTCGGTGGTGGACAGACAGAATGAGATCTGCCTGTCGTTTACAAAAGCAAAGCAATATCTGGAAATGAGCCGCCTGATCGGCCGCGACAAGCTGGTGGACTCCAATAACGCCTCAAACTCCAATTATCAGGAAAAGAATGAAAAGCTTGTTGAATCGATTGAGGAATACGCCAAGCTGAATCTTTCGGATCCGGGCCTTTCGCTGAAAAGTCTTTCGCAGAACTTCGGCCTTTCGACCACCTATCTCGGCAAGATCTTCAAGTCGATCCGGGGCGTCTCCTTTTCCGCTTATGTGACGCAGTGCCGGCTGGAGCGCTCCTGTGCCGCCCTGCGGGAAACCAACCGGACGGTCTCCGAAATTGCAGAGCAGGTTGGGTTTTCCAATTCGACGTATTTTACTACCGTGTTCAAAAACGCATACGGGGTCACACCTTCGGCGTATCGGAACAAAACGAAGGAATAAAAAGAACATGTTTCACCCGGCAAGCGGCGCTGCAGACGCCCCGAAAAACGGGTTCGGGGCAAAAGCTCGGCTGCGGATACATCTCTGCCGCACCAAACAAGCGGGAACTGCAATTTCCCGCTTTGTCCACTTGACAAGCTGTGTGTGATATGATAAAATCATTAAGCCGCTTATTCCGGGCTTTTTTAAGTGAGCCTTTCTCCGCCCGAGAGTAGCGAGTCTGAATTAAAGGCAGGTTATATGAATGTACGCAGTCATTGAAACCGGCGGCAAGCAGTACAAGGTCGAGAGCGGCACCGTTCTCTTCGTTGAAAAGCTGAACGCTGCAGAAGACGAGACGGTCAGCTTCAAGGTGATCGCGCTCGGCGGCGAGGACGGCCTCAAGGTCGGCACGCCCTACGTTGACGGAGCTTCCGTTTCCGCAAAGGTTCTGAAGAACGGAAAAGCGAAGAAGATCACCGTCTTCACCTATAAAGCAAAGAAAAACGAAAAGCGCAAGATGGGTCATCGTCAGCCGTATACCAAGGTGCAGATCGAATCCATCAACGCCTGATCCATGATACGCGCCGAATTTTTCCGCCGGGGCCAGAGCTTTTGCGGATTCTCGGTTTCCGGTCATGCTGATGCGGCTCCCGAGGGGAGCGATGATATTGTCTGTGCGTCGGTTTCATCGGCCGTTTATCTGACGGCGAATGCGATTACCGATGTGCTGATGGTCAGCGCGAAAATTGAGCTGCGGGAGGATGGATTTCTCTCACTCTCTGTTTCCGAACGGGAACAGGCGGTCTGTCAGCCGTTTTTTCAGGCGCTCTGGATCCATCTCGAACAGCTTTCACAGCAGTATCCAAAAAATCTTGCAGTGTTTCAAACGAAAGAATAACAGCGGAGGTGTCATACATGCTTCAGATCAATATTCAGCTTTTTGCTCATAAAAAAGGTGTTGGTTCCACCAAGAACGGCCGTGATTCCGAGTCCAAGCGTCTTGGCGTCAAGCGTGCCGACGGTCAGTTCGTTCTGGCCGGCAACATTCTGGTAAAGCAGCGCGGAACTCATATCCATCCCGGCGAGAATGTCGGCCGTGCTTCTGACGACAGCCTGTTTGCTCTGATTGACGGAAACGTCAAGTTCGAGCGTCTTGGCCGCGATCGTAAGAAGGTCAGCGTCTACGCTGCCGACTGATTTGAGTGAAAAACGGATCCCGGGGCAGAATAGTCCCGGGATTTTTTCTGTATTGCAATCATGATACACGACCGTATGGAAAGGCGCAGGGATCTCTTATGTTTGTGGATTTTGCAAAAATCAGTATCAAAGCAGGGGATGGAGGAAACGGTGCGGTTTCGTTCCATCGGGAAAAATATGTTGCGGCGGGCGGGCCGGACGGCGGCGACGGCGGCCGCGGCGGAAATATTGTGCTGCAGGCGGACGATAACCTTTCCACACTGGCGGATTTTCGTTATAAACGCAAATATGCGGCGCAGAACGGAGAAAACGGACGCGGCGGGCGTTCTGCCGGAAAAAGCGCGCCCGATCTGGTGATCCGTGTGCCGCGCGGAACCGTTGTAAAAGAGGCGGCGACCGGGCGCGTGATGGCGGATATTTCCGGCGATGAGCCGGTCGTGCTGGCAAAAGGCGGCCGCGGCGGCTGGGGCAATATGCATTTTGCCACGCCGACCCGTCAGGTTCCGCGCTTTGCAAAGCCGGGAACACCGGGGGAAAGCTGGGAGGTTCAGCTGGAGCTGAAGCTGCTGGCGGACGTGGGCCTGGTCGGTTTTCCGAACGTCGGGAAATCGACGCTGATCTCGGTGGTCAGCGAAGCAAAGCCGAATATTGCGAATTATCATTTTACGACGATCACACCGGTGCTGGGCGTGGTGCGGATGGACGCCGGAAGCTCCTTTGTGATGGCGGATATTCCCGGGCTGATCGAAGGTGCAAGCGCCGGCGCCGGACTGGGTCACCAGTTTCTGCGCCATGTGGATCGCTGCCGCCTGCTGGTTCATGTGGTGGACGTTTCCGGCAGCGAGGGACGCGATCCTAAAGAGGACTTTGCCGTGATCAACCGGGAACTGAAAAATTTTGACCCGGAGCTGGCGCAGCGCCCGATGCTTGTCGCGGGCAACAAATGCGATCTGGCGACCGACGAACAGGTGGAAGAATTTGCGGCGTTTGTGCGCGGGCAGGGCTATGAATTCTTTCCGATCATGGCGGCGATCCGCTATGAAGTGGATCCGCTGCTGAACAGGATCGCCGCGCTGCTGGCAGCGCTGCCGCCGATTACACGGTACGAAGCAGAACCGGCGCCGGTGATCGAACCGGAATCCATTGAAAAACATCCGGTGCGTATCCGGAAGGAAGACGGCATCTTCTTTGTGGAGGGCGAATGGCTGCTCCGGATCATGCAGACGGTCAATTTCAACGATTATGAATCCATGCAATATTTTCAGCGCGTCCTGATCGCGGGCGGCGTGATCGATGCGCTGCGCGAGGCAGGCTGTGCGGAGGGAGACGCGGTCTCCATCTATGATCTCGAGTTTGATTTTGTGGATTGATCTTTTGAAAGAGCGAGGGGGAAAACGCTTTTGCCGGAACGATTGCTGAATATTCCCGTTGCCGATCTCAAAACCTACAGCCCACTGGCGCTCGCCTTTATCGGGGACGGCGTTTACGGGCTGCTTGTGCGGGAAAAGCTTGTCTGCGCGGGGAACTGCCCGAACAGGCGGCTGCATGCGCTTTCTGTGGAGCAGGTGCGCTGCGAGGCGCAGGCCGCTGCCGCCGACCGGCTGGAGTCGCTGCTGACGGAGGAAGAACTGGATCAATTGCGCCGCGGCCGCAATGCGCATCCCGGCCATGTGCCGAAAAACGCGGACCCGGCCGTTTATCACCGCGCAACCGGGCTGGAAACGCTGTTCGGCTACCTGTATCTCAAGGGTGAGATCGACCGGATCCGCACGCTGTTCGCTGCCGCAGGCGAATAAATTTGCCATCAAAGCTGTCCTGATCGTTTGGGGTGAAACGGATAAATCGCTTTGCCCCGGGCATATCAAAAGGTGAAAGGATGGTTTGCATGAAAAAAATAACCTGGAACCGCGAATCAACGACGGAACTGATCCGTTTTCTGCTGCTGACGGTTGCGGGGGCGGTGCTTTATGCGGTGTCGGTCAACTGTTTTACCGCGCCGAACCGGATCGCACCGGGCGGCGCGACAGGCGTGGCAACGATCCTGCAGGACGTTTTCGGCACCCCGATCGGTCTGATGATGCTGGCGGTGAATCTTCCGCTGTTCCTATGGGGCGTTCTGGAGTCCGGCCTGCGCTTTTTCGGCAAAACCATTATCGCCACGCTGATCTATTCCGGTGTGATCGATCTGAGCGCGCCCTTTCTGCCGCAGTACCGCGGCGACATGATGCTGGCGGCGCTGTTCGGCGGGGTGATCTCCGGCGCGGGGCTTGGGCTGACCTTTATGACAGGGGCAACGACCGGCGGCAGCGATCTTGCCGCCAAGCTGATCGGCCGCCGCCTGCGCCATATTTCAATGGGAAAGCTGATCCTGGTGATCGACTTTCTGATCGTTCTGGCGTCCATGGCCGTTTACCGCAATATTGAAAGCGGACTTTATGCCATGATCACGATTTTTGTCTGTTCCCGCGCGGTCGATACGGTGCTTTACGGTCTGGACAGCGGAAACGGAAAGCTGCTGTTCATTATGAGCCAAAAAAGCGAGGAGATCACCCGCGAAATCACGTCGGAGATGGATCGCGGCGTGACGATGCTCCGTTCCAAAGGCGGCTTTACCGGCAGCGAGGGCTATGCGCTGATGTGCGCCGTCCGCCGCAGCGAGGTGTTCCGTCTGCGGGAGATCGTGCGGAAGATCGATCCGGACGCGTTTCTGATCATTGGCAATGCGGAACAGATCGTCGGCGAAAGCTTTGCGCCGATCGACCCGGAAAAATAATGCCGGGCAAATCAAAAAGAGGCCGCCCTTCACAGGAAGGGACGGTCTCTTCTTTCAAAAACAATTCAGCGATGATCCTGCTTGTTTTCAAACTGGTTGTTCTGCTGATTCTGGTTCTGCTTTTTGTTTTCGAACTGATTGTTCTGTTTATTTTGGCTCTGATTCTGGTTCTGGTTCTGATTTTTCTGATTATTCATTTGGATTCACCCCTTTCGCCGATAGTATGGACGGAAGACGGGGGATTATGCAATCGTCTGCGGGATGAAAGAAAAAACAGACCGGTGCAGGGCAAAAGGAAGGATGCTGTGCAATGGATGAAAAGGAGATCTTGCTGCCGCAAAGCTTTTTGAACCGGATGAAGGTTCTGCTGAAAGGTGAGTACCGGCAATATGAAGAAACGCTGCAGCAGGATGCGCCGAAGCGCGGGATCCGCCTCAATCCGCTGAAAGCGGATCCGCAGGCCGTCTGTGCAGCGCTGGGCAGAACATTCGGAGAAGCGCTGCGTCCGTCGCCTTTTTCGCCGCTTTCCTGCTATCTGCCCGCTTCGGCGGAGAACGTCGGCCGTCTGGCGCTGCACCATGCCGGTGCGTTTTATGTGCAGGAGCCGTCTGCCTCTTCTGCGGTGACGGTGCTTGCGCCAAAGCCGGGGGAACGGATTCTGGATCTTTGCGCTGCGCCGGGCGGAAAATCGACGCAGATCGCCGCGCTGCTCGGCGGCAGGGGGCTGCTCTGGAGCAATGAGATCATGGCGAACAGGGCGCAGATCCTGCTCTCCAATTTTGAACGGATGGGTGTGCGCAACGGGGTGGTATCCTCCTGCCATCCGGAAACGCTCTGCAGCGCGCTGGCGGGCTTTTTTGACCGTGTTCTGGTGGACGCGCCCTGCTCCGGCGAAGGAATGTTCCGGAAGGACGGCCGTGCGGCGGCCGAGTGGAGCGAAGAGCATGTGGCGTCCTGCGCCGTGCGCCAGCAGGCGATCCTGAACAGCGCGCGGCAGGCGGTGCGCGAAGGCGGCGTGCTGGTTTATTCGACCTGCACCTTTTCGCCGGAGGAAAACGAAGGGGTCGTGACGGAATTTTTGCGCGGGAATCCGGAATTTGTGCTGGAGGACTGCGGCGTTTCCTTCGGCCGCCCGGCTTTTGCGGAGCTTGGCGGCGCAGGGTTTGATCTTTCTCTGGCGCGGCGGATCTTTCCGATGGACGGCGGCGAAGGTCATTTTGTTGCCAGACTGCGCAGGATCGCGCCGAATGAGCGTTTTCCGTCCATGATGGCCCCGCCGAAGCCGGAAGCGGCGGTTCGCGCGCTGTTTGAAGAAAATTTCCGCTGCCCGCTTTACGGTACGCCGCAGACGGTCGGAGAAAAAACAATGCTCCTGCCAGACGGCCTGCCGGAACTGCGCGGGCTTGGCGTGCTGCGCGCGGGAGTGCTCTGCTGCGAAGCGAAAAAGAACCGGTTGGAGCCGGCGCATGCCCTTTTTGCGGCGGCAAGGGAAGAGGAGACGCGGAGGCTTTGCGCGCTGGAACCCGATTCCGCCGAAGCTGCGGCCTTTCTGCGCGGGGAGGAGATCCCCTGTGCCGAAAGCGGTTTCACGGGTGTTTCCGTCGGAGGGGTCATGCTCGGCTTCGGCAAAGCTTCCGGCGGAATGCTGAAAAACCGTTACCCGAAGGGGCTGCGAAACCTGAAATAGGCATTGACATTGTGCCGCTGCCGTGCTACAATCTGTATAAATTCAATCAAGCTGTCTTCGGGGCGGGGTGAAATTCCCCACCGGTGGTGAAAGCCCACGAGCAGGTGCTCCTGCTGATCTGGTGAGATTCCAGAGCCGACGGTACAGTCCGGATGAAAGAAGAAGCGTTTCCTGCCCTTTTTGGGTTTTCGAAACACCTGCGCCCCGCGGAACTTTTCCGCGGGGCTTCTTTTGTTTGAACGATCGCAGACAGCGGAACAAAAGGAGAAATGCTGCATGAAAGAAGCAAAAACAATGGATGTCCGCCGGCTGACGGTGACGGCAATGCTTTCCGCGCTGGCCTATGCGTGCGTTGCGCTGAGCAATCTGATCTTTCCGATCAAGATCGCCGGTTTTTTGAGTCTGGAGCCGAAAGACTGCATTCTGGCCATCGGCGCGTTCATTTATGGGCCGGTGACCGGGTTTATGATGTCGCTGATCGTGTCGCTGGTGGAATTTCTCACGATCAGCACCACCGGCTGGATCGGTCTGGTGATGAATGTGCTGGCGTCTTCGCTGTTTGTCTGTCCTGCGGCGCTGATCTATAAGCATCGCCGGACGGTCAAGGGCGCGCTGCTCGGTTTGCTGGCCGGTACGGCGGCGATGACGGCGGGGATGATCCTCTGGAATTATCTGATCACGCCGCTGTACATGGGTGTTTCGCGCGAGGTAGTAGTTGGCATGCTGCTGCCGGTGATCCTGCCGTTCAATGTTCTGAAAGCGGCGCTGAATACGGCGCTGACCATGCTGCTTTACCAGTCCGTCGTCACGATCCTGCGCAAGGCGCATATGCTGCCGCAGCCGCAGAACGTTGAAAACCGCCGCAAGCTCAGCATCGGCATTGCGATCGCGGCGTTTCTCTGCACGGTGACGCTGCTGCTGGTGGCGTTGGTGTGGAGCGGCATTCTGTAAACCGCAAAATTTCCCGGCATCAAAAAACGGGCTGCACTTCAGAAAAATTCTGAGGCGCAGCCCGGCTTTTGTTTGTGCGGATCGGCTGTTACAGAACCTTGGAAAGAAAATCCTTTGTCCGCTGGTTCTGCGGGTGGGAAAAGAACTCCTGCGGTGGCGCCTCTTCCAGGATCACTCCGCCGTCCATAAACAGTACGCGTGTGGCCACTTCGCGGGCAAAGCCCATCTCATGGGTGACGATGACCATCGTCATGCCCTCGTCGGCCAGCTGCTTGATCAGGTCGAGCACCTCGCCGACCATTTCGGGGTCAAGCGCGGAGGTCGGCTCGTCGAACAGCATCACCTTCGGATTCATCGCCAGCGCGCGGATAATAGCGATGCGCTGTTTCTGCCCGCCGGAAAGCGTGGAAGGATACACATCGGCCTTTTCTTCCAGACCGATGCGCTGCAGAAGCTGTCTGGCGTGCGCCTGTTCCTCGGCGATGATCTGTTTTTTGCTGACAGAGATATCGGGCAGCGGCAGCTTTTCCTTTCGGAAGACGTTTGCAATTTTGCGGAACGCGGCTTTCCGCAAAGCCTTTTTGCGTTCGCTGTTGCGGATATGAACCGGCGCCAGCATGATATTCTGGAGCACGGTTTTGTTGTTGAACAGGTTGAACTGCTGGAACACCATGCCGATGTGGCGGCGGTGAAGGTTGATATCGACCCGCATGTCGGCAAGGTCCTCGCCTTCAAAGATGATCGAACCGCCGGTGGGATCCTCCATGCAGTTCAGGCAGCGCAGAAACGTGCTTTTTCCGCTGCCGGAAGGACCGATGATCGCAACCTTTTCCCCTTCATGGATCGTAACATTGATGCCTTTGAGCACTTCAAGTTCGCCGTAGCTTTTCTTCAGATCAATTACGTCGATCACTTTTTCTCAGGCTCCTTTCCATCAATCTGATCATCAGGGAGATCAGCAGCACCAGAACGATATAGATCAGTGCCATCACAAGGTACGGCACCATAAATTCATACGAATTGGATCCGATGTTGTTGAAGGCAACATACAGATCGGCGGCGCCGACGAAGCTGACGACAGAGGTTTCCTTGATCAGTGTGATAAATTCGTTGCCGAGCGTCGGCAGAATATTTTTGACGGCCTGCGGCACAACGATGCGCGTCATCGCGACCGAATAGCTCAGCCCGACGGCCCGTCCGGCTTCCAGCTGGCCGGGATCGACCGACTGGATCCCGCTGCGCATGATCTCCGAAACATAAGCGCCGCTGTTCAGGCCGAACACCAGAATACACACATTGAGCGACGGCCAGTTGACGCCCAGAAGCGGCAGCAGAACGTAGTAAGCAACCAGCAGCTGAACTACGATCGGCGTTCCGCGGAACAGAGCAACGTAAAAGCTGCAGATCCCGTTCAGAACGCGCGGCAGACGCCGGTATTTCGGGAACACCCGTACCACGGCGATCAGCGTGCCGACCAGAATACCGATCAGAAGGCCGAGAACAGCGATCAGAACCGTATTTTTCAACCCGGTCAACACATAAGAGCAGCCGTTTTGGTTGGTAAAAATGTCCCAGAAATTTCGGAGCTTCGATTCAAAGTTCCCCATGACACTTCCCCTTTATAACAACAAGTTCCCCGCTCCTTTTTCATCAAGAAGCGGGGGCAGTATGAACGCTTTGGTTTGCCGTAAACGGTATGTTCCGGCTCAGTTGACCTTGTTCATGGCGTCAACGATGCACTTGGCCGGCGCTTCGTCGATCACAACGAACTTGATGTTGCCGTTGATCATATCCTGAACGGCAAGAGAACCGTTCTTGTAGCCGACAGCCTCCAGATTGGAGAAACCGTCGAACTCCCAGTCGGCGTCGCCGGTGATGTACTTCTGGCCGGTGGTGCCGTTCTGGCAGCCGACCTTTGCGGAAGAAAGGCCGCTCAGAATTTTTTCCACATCTTCAGCGGTCTTGCAGCTGTCGAACGTCTTGTCGCTTTCCATGACGACCAGCTTCTGAGAAGCGTTGTAATAAGTGTCGGAGAAGGTGACGTATTCTTTACGGTCTTCTTTCACGGTCAGACCGGCCATGGCGATGTTGGCCTTGTTCTGGCTGACGGAAAGGCAGACGGCGTCAAAATCCATGTTGGAGATGACCAGCTCCTTGCCGAGGTATTCGGCAAGGCCTGCGGCAATTTCCATGTCGATGCCGTAATAGGTATCGCCCTTCATGTACTCAAACGGCTCGAACGCGGCGTTCGTTGCAACAACCAGCTGATCCTTGGAGCTGTCGAGCGCGGCTGAGGTCACGCCGGTCGGCTCGCCGTCGCCGAAATACTTGTTGCAGATCGCGTCAAAGGTGCCGTCCGATTTGATTTTGGCAATATATTCGTTGACCTTTGCCAACAGTTCGGCGTCATCCTTCTGAACGCCGAAGGCGTATTCTTCCTGTGTCAGCTGAATATCGACGACCTTGACCTTCTTGCTGGCGCTGCCGGAGCAGGCAACAGAGAGAACGGCCATTACACCGGCGAGGAGCACTGTACAGAGTTTCATGAGCTTTTTCATTTCCGAGTTTCCTCCTTTGATTTCCTGTTCATTTGGAATGCGTTTATTATACGCCATGTCAACGAATAAATCAACCGTAAAAATGTATAAAGATACAATTTATTTTTTCTCTTATCTCGTTGATTCTCATCGTTTTTTTCGCCGGAAGCAGAAAAGAGCCGGAAATATTCCGCGCGAAGGGCGGCGTTTGTGCTTGCCGCCGCCGCGGGGATATGATATACTGGAGCACAAACAAAAACTGTGCCGGCGCTCTGCCCGGGCGGCAGAGTTCCGGCGGAAAGGAACGGCGGATCGATCACTATGGCTGCTGAACTGAAAACAAATGCAATGAGGATTCTCGAGCGGGAGAAAATATCTTATACGATTCATGAATACGAAAGCCGCGACGGATTGATCGACGGGATCTCCGCGGCGCATAAAATGGGGATCCCGGAAGAGCGGGTGTATAAAACGATCGTAACAAAGGGATGCGGACGCGATTATTACGTGTTCGTCGTTCCGGTGGCAAAGGAGATCGACCTCAAGGCGGCTGCCCGGGCGGTGGGGGAAAAATCGGTCGCGCTGATCCCGACGACAGATCTGTTCCGCGTGACCGGGTATATCCGCGGCGGCTGTTCGCCGGTCGGTATGAAAAAGAAGTTCGTCACCATTCTGGACGAATCGTGCCGTGCGCTGGAAACGATGGTGGTCAGCGCCGGAAAGATCGGTCATCAGGTGGAGCTTGCTCCGGCCGATCTGCAGCGGGCGAGCGGCGCGGAATTTGCGGCGGTCAGCACAGAGCCGGCGCGTTGAATGCATGGGCAGAGCAGCAATGAAAACTTGCGGTGTTTCCCGCGAACTGCTTTTGGTACGGGTTTTCCCCGCGCAGCCGCGCAGTGTTGGAGAAAGTCCGTTATAACGGATATGAATAAATCAAGGAATAAAGGACGGTTTGAATGAAAAGGAATCAGGCAGAACTTAATGCCGCGCAGATCGGAACAAAGCAGGAGCGCGGCGCATTTTATCGCTCGGTGTTTTCGCTGGTGATCCCGATGGCACTGCAGAATTTGATTAATGTCGCGGTCTCCTCGGCGGATGTTGTGATGTTGGGCCGCGTGGGAGAAACGGCGCTTTCCGGCGCATCGCTCGCCGGTCAGGTGCAGTTCATCATGACGCTCTTTCTGTTCGGGCTTTCGTCGGGCGCGGCAGTGCTCACCGCGCAGTACTGGGGCAAGCGCGATATCCGCACGATCGAGCGGGTGCTGGGCATTGCCATGCGGTTTGCGCTCATCGTGGGCGTCATCTTTACCGCTGCAGTCTGGGCTGCGCCGGGACAGATTATGCGGATATTCACACCGGAGGAGCCGGTGGCGGCAGAAGGCGTCAAGTATCTTAAAATTGTTTCCTTCTCGTATATTTTCACGGCATTTTCACAGATTTATCTGAACGTGATGCGCAGCGTAGAGCGTGTGATGATCGCAACGGTGGTCTACCTTGTTTCTCTGGTGCTGAACATTTCGCTGAATGCAGTCTTTATTTTCGGTTTGCTCGGCTGCCCGGCCATGGGCGTTGCGGGTGCGGCGCTGGCAACGCTGATCGCGCGGCTGACGGAATTCGCGATCGTGATTGTTTACGGTCTGCGCGTCAACCGTCAGGTCCGGTTCCGCGTCAGGGATCTGTTTGGACGGCACCGCGAGCTGTTCCGTGATTTTATGAAGTATTCGCTGCCGGTGACGGCCAACGAGCTGCTTTGGGGCGTTGGTGTTTCGGTCAATTCGCTCGTGATCGGCCATATGGGGCAGGCGGCGGTCGCGGCAAACTCGGCGGCACAGGTGGTGCGCCAGCTGGCAACGGTGGTCTCGCTCGGCATTGCGAATGCAGCGGCGATCCTGATCGGAAAGGCGATCGGCGCCGGGCGGGAAGATCTGGCGGCCGTCTACGGAAAGCGGTTCGTGGGGATGACGCTGGTGGCCGGTCTGCTGGGAGGCTGCGTAGTGCTGGCGGTGCGGCCGGCGGTGCTCGGCATCATGGAGCTTGGGCCGGAGGCGAGCGGATATCTTTCGTTCATGATGTTTGTGATGTCATATTTTGTGTTCGCGCAGTCCTACAACACGGCGATGGTGGTCGGTATTTTCCGCGCCGGAGGAGATACCCGCTTCGGTCTGCTGATCGATTCCACCATGATGTGGGGGTTTTCGATCCTGCTGGGAGCGCTCGGAGCCTTTGTTTTCCGCTGGAGCGTGCCGGTCGTTTATGTACTGCTGATGAGTGACGAGATCGTCAAGCTGCCGGTCACCACATGGCGGTACCGTTCAAAAAAATGGCTGCGGAATGTGACACGGGCACAAGCAGCCGAAGAATAGAAAAAGCGTTGTCCGCATATGATTCAGCAAAAGAATTTTGTCCGGAAGTTCTCCGGACGGAAGAGGAGTGCGGAATCATGACGGAACACGAAAGAAAAAATGAAAAAGCGGCGGAATATACCTTCGTCAACCGGAATGCCGGGCGGAGGAGTGAGGAGATCGACCGGGAAGCGGAACGGCCCGAAACGGCGTTTGACGGAGAAAATCAACCGGCGCTGCGTCCGCCGGGGCGCGAAGCAAAAAAGCCGCTGCGAGGAACGGCGCTGGTGCTGGCGGTGCAGTCGGCAATCGCAGTGCTGCTGGTGGCCGGTGCGGCGGCAGTCCGGCTGACCGGCGGCGAAACGGCGCAGAGGATCGCAAAGCAGTATGAACAGCTGACCGAAGCCGGCGCCGTGGATCTGAAAAGCCTTTTTGCGCCGGTCGGGCAGGGGAATGAAACCGGTTCCGGAACACAATCGCAGGATAACGCTGCGTTCGGAACCGAAGGATCGGATTCTTTTGCAGAAAGCTCCGGATCCGATCCGGAGCAGGGAGCGCAGTCCGGCGCTTCTTCCGCGGAAGAAATACCGGCGGCCGCCTCGGAGGGCTGAAACCATGCTGCGCCGACTGCGGTTTGTGCCGGTCTTTTTTCGGGTTTTCGGCTGCCGGGTGGAAATTGACGTTTTTTTCTGTGCGGGTCTGGCGCTGGTATTGCTGATGGATCCGACGGGCACGGTGTGCTGGTGTGTTGCGGCCGCTGCACTGCATGAGCTGGGACATATCGCTGCCCTGACGGTGCTGGGCTATACGCCGTGTGTGCTGCGGCTCTCGGTGTTCGGCGCCCGCCTGCAGCACACAGGAGCCGTTACGAAGACCTACTGGAAGGATTTTCTGGTTTCGCTTTCCGGTCCGCTTTGCAATATTCTTTCGTTTTCTCTGCTGCTGGCCGTCGGCAGGTGCTCTTCGCCGCAGATCTGGCAGGCAATCCGCGTGCCGGCCTGCACCCACCTGGCAATTGGCGCGTTCAACCTGCTGCCGGTGGAACCGTTGGACGGCGGGCAGGCGGTGAGTGCGGTGCTCCACAGGCTGCTCCCGGTGGAAAAAGCGGATATCGTCATGAATTTTGTTGCGTTTTTCTTTCTGCTGCCGCTGGGCGCGGCAGGCTTTTTTGTTTTGCTGCGTTCGCGGGGAAACTATTCCCTTCTGGCGCTCGCAATTTATCTCTCGGCGCTTTTTGTATTGAAACGGCGTTGAAATGCCATGGGTTTTGAGGTAAAATAAAAAGCGGAATCGTTCCAGAACGCGCGGAAGAAGCCGCCGTGTGGGAGCTGAGCAGAGCGGTTCCGACCAATCGGGAGATACCAATCGAAAGGACTGAATCAAAATCATTAACAGGGAAGTCGAATCGTTTTTGCTCGGTGTGCAGAAGCCCGGGCGATATACCGGCGGCGAACTGAACGCCGTTGTCAAAAACAAAGAAGAAGTCGATGTGCGCTTTGCGTTCTGTTTTCCGGATGTCTACGAGGTCGGCATGTCGCATCTCGGCCTGAAGATCCTCTACAGCCAGTTCAATGCGGTGCCCTATATCTGGTGCGAACGCGTCTTCGCGCCGTGGGTCGATATGGAAGAAGAACTGCGCCGGCGCAATATTCCGCTTTACGGGCTGGAAAGCGGCGACCCGATCACGGATTTTGATTTTATCGGATTCACGCTGCAGTATGAGCTGAGCTATACGAATGTTCTGAATATGCTGGAGCTGGCGAAGATCCCGCTGCTGGCAAAAGACCGCGGCGATGCGCTGGGGCAGATCGTTGTGGCCGGTGGGCCGTGCGTCTGCAATCCGGAGCCGCTCTGTGATTTTATCGATCTTTTCTTTCTGGGTGAAGGGGAAGAGGTCGATCTTGAGGTCATTGAACTGTACCGCGCCTGCCGTGCCGAAGGCGTCGGCAAGCGCGAATTTCTGCGCCGTGCGGCGCAGATTGAGGGCGTTTATGTGCCGTCGCTGTACCGGGTGGACTATCATGAGGATGGCACCCTTGCCGCAGTGACGCCGCTGGAGGGTGCTCCGGCAATTGTGCGCAAGCGTATTATCAAGGATCTGGATTCCTGCTATTACCCCGAAAATTTTATTGTTCCGTATCTTGATATCGTGCATGACCGCGCGGTGGAAGAGGTGTTCCGTGGCTGCATCCGCGGCTGCCGGTTCTGCCAGGCGGGCTTTATTTACCGTCCGGTGCGCGAAAAATCGCCGGAGACCGTTGCGCGCCAGTGTGCTGCGCTGTGCGAAAACACAGGCTATGACGAGGTTTCGCTTTCTTCGCTGAGCACGAATGATTACACGGCGCTGCAGACGCTGCTCGCCGATACAAAGGATTGGGCGGAGCGGGAAAAGATCAGCCTTTCGCTGCCGTCCATGCGGGTGGATGCCTTTACGGATGAACTGGTGCAGAACCTGCAGTCGCTGCGCCGCAGCGGGCTGACCTTTGCCCCGGAGGCAGGAACCCAGCGCATGAGGGATGTCATCAACAAGAACGTTACGCAGGAGGAGCTGCTCGACACCTGCCGGCGCGCCTTCCGCAGCGGCTGGACGACCGTAAAGCTGTATTTTATGATCGGTCTGCCGACCGAAACGATGGACGACGTTGCCGGGATCGCCGGACTGGGGCAGGCGGTGGTGGATGCGTTCTATGCGCTGCAGGACCGCCCGAAAGGAAAAAGCGTGCAGGTGACGCTCAGCGCTTCGGCATTCGTTCCGAAGCCGTTCACGCCGTTCCAGTGGGTCGCGCAGGACACGGTGGAAAGTTTTCGGGAAAAGCAGCGCCATTTTGTCGGTTCCACGCATTCCCGGAAGATCAAATGCAATTATCACGACGCAGAGGCCAGCGTGCTGGAAGGCGTTTTTGCCCGCGGAGACCGGAGACTCGGCGCGGTGCTGCTCCGGGCGCAGCAGTCCGGCTGCAGGCTCGACGGCTGGGGAGATCTTTTCGATCATGAACGCTGGATGCAGGCGTTTGCCGGATGCGGCGTGGATCCGGATTTTTATACACACCGCGTGCGCAGCTATGACGAGCTGCTGCCGTGGGATCATCTGGATTACGGCGTCAGCAAGGCGTTCCTGCGCGCAGAGGCCGAAAAAGCCATGAATGCGCAGACGACCCCGAATTGCCGGGAAAAATGTTCAGGCTGCGGCGCGGCCTGCTGGAAGGCGGGTGTTTGCGTTGCAGACCGTTAGGATCTGGTTTCAGAAAACCGGGAGCGCAAAATATATTTCACATCTGGATCTTTCCCGCTGCATGGCGCGCGCTCTCCGGCGGGCGCATGTGCCTGCCTGGTATACCGAGGGCTTCAGCCCCCACCTGTTCGTTACGTTCGCGCTGCCGCTTTCGCTCGGTCAGGAAGGCGAGCGTGAGTCGATGGATATCCGCCTGCCGGAGGATTATCCGATTGCGCAGGCTGCCGAAGCGCTGGGCAAAGCGCTGCCGCCGGGTCTTTGTGTGCTCAAAGCCTCGCTGCCGGAACAGAAGCCGGGCGATATTTCTGCGGCGCGCTTCCGGATGGAGTTTTCCGGCGAAGACGCGGTGCAGACGGTTCGCGGGCTGCTGGAACGGCCGGAGCTGCCGGTAGTGAAAAAAACAAAAAAAGGCGAGCAGCAGATTGATCTGCAGCAGTGGTTCTCCAAAGCAGAAACCGGCGGGGACGCCGGAACGGTCACGCTGCGGCTGGTGCTTCCGGCGGGCAGCAGCGAAAGCGTTAACCCGGCGCTGTTTGCCGGGCTGGCGCTACAGCAATCGCCGAAGCTTCAGATCCGCATCATTCGGGAAACGCTGCTCTGCCAAACGGCAGACGGTCTGAAAGAATTTTCGTAAAAATCAGAAAAATCATTGCGTTTTCCGGTTTGATGTGATATAATTGCTAAGCATTTGGATTGCCGCCGGTGATACCGGTGGGGATTTGATGCCCGGCCGGCCGGCCGAGAATCAAAGCGGACAGTCCTCTGGCGGTTTTGCCGTGCATGAATGTCTGAAATTTTAAGGAGGAACTTCCATGGATGCCCTGAAACTCATTGCTGCCGATTCGATGAAGGCAGAAGTCCCGTCCTTCAAAGTTGGCGACACCGTCAAGGTCGACGTCAATATCCGTGAAGGCGAGCGCGAAAGAATCCAAAGCTTTGAAGGTACCGTCATTGCCAGAAAGAGCAGCGGCGTTGCCGAAACCTTTACCGTCCGCCGCGTGGCATACGGTGTCGGTGTGGAAAGAGTTTTCCCGCTGCATTCCCCCAACGTGAAGGGGATCACCGTGATCCGTCCCGGCAAGGTTCGCAGAAGCAAGCTCTATTATCTGCGTGACAGAGTCGGTAAGGCCGCCAAGGTCAAGAGCCAGATCGGCTAAAGCAGACAGGAAAGGGACGCATGCCGTCCCTTTTTTGTTTTCTCTGCAGAGTTTTTGATGTTTTGAAAGATTGAGTTCAGATGAAAGGATGGTGTTCCGCCGTGGAAGAAAATGTTTCGGTACAATGGTTTCCGGGTCATATGGCGAAAACCAGACGAAAAATCAGAGAAAGCCTTGCGCTGGTGGATACCGCGGCGGAGATCATCGATGCACGCATCCCGCAGAGCAGCCGCAATCCCGAGATCGACGCGCTGATCGCCTCAAAGCCGCGCATCGTGCTGATGAACAAAGCCGATATTGCAGATCCGGCCGAAAATAAAAAGTGGATCCGCTGGTTCGAAGAGCAGGGGATCCCGGCACTGGCGGTGGACTGCAAAACGGGAGCCGGGCTGAACCGTGTGCTGCCCGCTGTGCGCGCGCTGCTGGCAGATAAAATTGCCGGCTGGCAGCAGAAGGGCATGACCGGCCGCAGCGTCAAGATCATGGTGGTCGGCATTCCGAACGTAGGAAAGTCCTCATTCATCAACCGCATGGCAAAGGGCGATCCTGCAAAGGTGGAAAACCGACCGGGCGTTACCCGCAGCAACCAGTGGTTTTCGCTCGGCAAAGGCTTTGAACTGTTGGATACGCCGGGCGTTCTCTGGCCGAAATTCGACGATCCGCAGGTCGGCGAACGGCTGGCCTTTACCGGCGCGGTCAGGGATGAAATTCTGGATGCGGAGCAGCTTGCCGCGCGTCTGAGCTGGATTTTGTGGAACGAACACCGCGCGCTGCTTTGTGCACGTTATAAAATGACAGGCAGCGAACAACCGCTCAACGGCTTTGAATTGCTGGAGTTGATCGCGCGCCGGCGCGGCATGCTGATCTCCGGCGGAGAAGCCGATACCGAACGGGCGGCCAATACCGTGCTGGAGGAATTCCGCGCGGGGAAGATCGGGCGCATCACGCTGGAATGCCGCTGATCTTCCGGAAAAGCTTTGCACCGCTGCTTTTTTCACCGGCGCTCAGGAGAGGAGAAAGAACCGATGGCAAAAAAAGAACAGCCGGCGATCGACTGGCTGCGCTATGAAAACGAAGCTTACGCACAGGGCTGCACGGCTGTCTGCGGCATCGACGAGGCCGGGCGCGGACCGCTTGCGGGGCCGGTTTATGCCGCCGCCGTTATCCTGCCGCCCGGCGTCGTGATCGAAGGAGTTAACGATTCCAAAAAGCTCAGTGCAAAAAAGAGAGAAGCACTGTTTGATGTGATCTGTGAACAGGCGGCCGCTTATGCGATTGCCTGCGCAGAGGTTTCCGAAATTGAGCAGCTCAATATCCTGCAGGCAACGTTCCTTGCCATGCGCCGCGCGGTAGAGGAGCTGCCGGCTGCAGCGGATTTCGCCATTGTGGACGGCAACCGGCTGCCGGAGCTTCCGATCCCGGCGCGTGCGGTGGTGGGCGGCGACGCAAATTCGGCCAGCGTTGCGGCAGCCTCCATTCTGGCCAAGGTCAGCCGTGACCGTTATATGATGCAGATGGACGAGCTTTACCCGCAGTACGGCTTTGCGCAGCACAAGGGCTACGGCACCGCGCTCCATGTGGAGCGGCTGCGCGAGTTCGGCCCTTCGCCGATCCACCGCATGAGTTTTCTCAAAAATATTCTTTCCTGAGAGGCTCCTGCCCGGAACATGCGCGTCTGCGCACCGGCAGGATCCCTGTTTTGTTTTTGTGCAAGGAGGAATGCGCCGTGACGACCGGAGAACTGGGCGAAAAGCTTGCGTGCCTTTATCTGCAGCGCAAGGGTTACACGATTCTTTGCCGCAATTATCATTCCCGTTGGGGAGAAATTGATATTATTGCGAAAAGCGGAGCATATCTTGTTTTTGCAGAGGTCAAAACCCGCGCGCCGGGTGCGATCGCTCCGCCGGAGGAAGCAGTCAGCGCGGCAAAGCAGAGAAAGATCCTCCGCACGGCGCAGCAGTATCTTTCTCTTTTTCCGCAAAAGCTGCAGCCGCGGTTTGACGTTCTTGCCCTGACGATGGAGGCAAACGGCGCGCGTGTAAGACATTATGAAAATGCATTCGGAGCGGGGGATGGATATGCGCCTTTTTGATCTGCACTGTGATACGCTTGTGGAAGCAATGAATACCGGGAAAGACCTGCGGCACAACGACCTGCAGCTTTCTTTTGAGCAGGGAAGCGGGTTTTCTCCGTGGATCCAGACGATGGCGGTTTTTGTGGAGGACAGTATCCGGAACGCAGACGCCCGGCGGATCGTCGGCA
>JAQXJH010000105.1 GCA_029008595.1 Bacillota bacterium | reverse complement strand
CTGCAGTGGATCCCCGGGTATCAGCCGGAGCAGTATGCGTCGCTTCTGCAGGAGACCGCAGAAGAACTGTTCCAGTACAAAAACCGGAGCATTCTGCAGCAGCCGCACTTCTGCATTACGCACCGCACCACGATGGATCGTCCGTGGAACTACCTGACCAGCGCGCCGCAGCTGCTGGACAAAGACACCATCGGCAAATATGTGGTGGAATACCGCAGCGGCCGCACGCTGGAGATTCCGCTGATCTATGGGCTGAACATTGCAAATCCGTTCCGCAGCTGGCGGCTCGTGACAGACGACGCGATCGACTGCTACCGCGCGGACAGTTCCCTTTGCGGTATGACTCTCACCACCCTGCCGGTTCGTATGCCGAACGGTGAGACGCACTTCAAAATGGCCGTCGCCAACCCCTACCCCGACGACACCGTTGTTTCTGTCCGTATTGTAAAAACCGCCGGGGACGACGGCGAGATCCTGATCACTGCATTTGAACAGGAAGATTGTGCTCCTGCCTTTGACGAGGCTCTTGCTCCGCTGCAGCTGCACTATTGACCGCATAAACCGTCGCCGCCTTTGCCGCTGCCGGATTCCCGCAGAAGCAAAAGGCGGCTTTTTTCAGAAAGGCTCAGCAAAAAGGAGGCGGCACCGATGCAGAACAAAAAAGACCCTTCCGCTGCACAGGCTGAGGAGCTTTCTTCAAATATTGCCGTGATGAAAGTGATCGCACGCATCCGCAGCGATTTCCCGACAAAATTCGGGATCCCGCGGCAGAGCGGCCTGGTGGATTCCCTGCAGGCTTCCGTTATTTTTGAGCCGGAATACCGCAATCCGGATGCTTTGCGCGGTCTGGACGGTTACTCGCATCTGTGGCTGATCTGGCAGTTTTCCGAATCGGTGCGGCAGAGCTGGTCGCCCACCGTCCGGCCGCCGCGGCTCGGCGGGAACCGCCGCATGGGCGTCTTTGCAACGCGATCGCCGTTCCGTCCCAACGCGATCGGGCTTTCCTGCGTAAAAATTGCAGGGATCGAGCCGGATTCCCCGGCCGGCCCGGTGATCCATGTGCTGGGAGCCGATCTGATGGACGGCACGCCGATTTTCGATATCAAGCCGTATCTGCCGCATGCCGACTGCAGGCCCGAAGCCTCCGGCGGTTTTGCGGCGCCGCTGGTCGATCACGCGCTGAAAGTGGAATGCCCGCCGGAATTGCTTCTGAAGCTTCCTGAGCAGCACCGTCAGACGCTGCCCGATCTTCTCGCGCAGGATCCCCGGCCCTCTTATCAGAATGATCCCGACCGGATCTACGGATTTCCGTTTGCCGGATTCGAGATCCGCTTTTCTGTCCGGGATGGGGTGCTGTCCGTCCGCGAGATCATCCCGGAGCCTGCCCGATAAAATACGAAACCGGCGCCGAATGGGTCGGTGTTCATAAGACAGTTAACAGCCGCCGCAGTCTGAACTGCGGTGGCTGTTCTTGCATTTTTATCCTGTTATGCGATGATATAAAAAAATAACCAGGCCTCAAGTTTGAATTTATCGAGCGGACACAAGGGCGCACTTCTATCCACCTTTCGTTGTACTGTACAATCTGCGATTTTGCACTGCATCAAAGCCTCCCTCTGACGAGGGCGGTGTCAAAAATCCTTGATTTTTGACGGAGGGAGAGAACATGAAAGACTGCAATAAAGAAAATATCCCTCTTGCAAAGACGCTCCGAAAGAATATGACCCGATGGGAACGGAAACTGGGGTATGATTTTTTGCGTGCATCAAAGCCTCCCTCTGACGAGGGAGGTGTCAAAAATCCTTGATTTTTGACGGAGGGAGAGAAAATGATCTGACTGTCAAGCGTCTCTCCCTCAGTCAGCTTCGCTGACAGCTCCCTCATCAGAGGGAGCCTTGGCATTGCGAAATGAAAAATCCTCCCTATGACCAATCATCATAGGGAGGATCAACTGTCTTATGAACACCCCGCAGAATCCTGCGCCGGTTTTGTATTATTCTGCATCGCAAACGGTTTTGATCGTGCTGCGGATCACCGCCAGAACATCCGCCTCCACGGGATCGCCTTCAAACGGCCGGAAGCTTTCGTCCGGCAGAACGCCCGTCAGCCTGTACAGCCAGGTCGCCGCCGCTGCATAGCGGCCGTAATCCAAGGAAAGATGGAAGCCGTCGCGGCAAAGCGAATGTCCTCCCGCCGCATAAAGGAAGGGCTTTTTCCCGCGCAGCGTCTGGATCACGTCCCCGACCGGGATGATCTCCGCGCCGATCTCAGCCGCTGCCCGGGCATAACAGGCGCGCAGGGCCTGATACATGCCGGTCTGGCCATGATAGCGGGAAAAATGAGGATGCGTGCTGTCGGATTCATACGCCCACGTCTGATGGATCCACTGCTTTGCCTGCGGCGCAAAACGCCCGATATAAGCCGAAAGCTCCTGCAGATACGGGTCATAGCTGCCCTGCACACCACTGTCGCCGCTGGCCTGCTGCATTGTCACAATGTCCCAGTCGTCCTCCTGTAGCGCCTGACGGATCGAGCATTGGCAGTCGGCCTCTCCGCCGTTCAGTTCATGGTCGTAAGCCGGCGCGTCACTGCTTGCATTGTTCCAATGCGTTTCCAGCGGACAGCCGCCGATATAGAGATTGACGATTTTCAGATCTCGACCGGCAGACTGCGCCATCGGCCGAAGATATTTCGCCGCATCCTGCGAAAAGCTGTTTCCGATCGCAAGGATCTTCCATTCCGTTTTCTGCATGGCAAATCACCTTTCCCCGTTCTGAAATACCGGCTCAACTCAAAAATACGTTATTGTTTTTCAAACAAATCGGCCAACTTCCGATCGGCTTCGGCTAATTTTCTGAGTCCTTCCGGAACCTGATCCGCAGAACAGCCTTCCAGGAATTGATCGGCTTCCAGCGTAAAATACCCCTGATAATTGATATCCTTCAGCGCCTTTGCAACATCGTGAAAGGGGATTGACATGGAAAACGGGATCTGATGAGAATCATGCCATTGATCATTATCGTGAATATGCAGCGCCTGCAGTCTTTCACCAAGCGAATGAATCATATTTACTGCGCCCGAGCCGGAACCGCGCATTTCGGCATGACCGATGTCAAGACAGGCGACGAAAAATTCATCGTTTACGGCATCGAGATGTTCCACAAAGCTTTCTGAGGTTGCACAGGCCGCAAAACAGGACTGCTGCTTTTCATCGTCCCAATTCCACATATTTTCGGTTGCGATCTTAACACCGCATTCCTTTGCAAAAGGCAGCAGCTCGCGATAGATTTCCGCATTTTCCGAGGCCGTCTTATTGTTGTCGGGATGGATGATGCAAATTTTCCCGCCTGCCTCGGCGGTGCATTCAATCGCCCTTTTCAGATACGAGCGAACCTCCGGGCAGTAGGACGGGAACGGCGCGTGCGACTGGTTGCATACGATCCCATTGTCTTCGCCGATCCTCTTCAGTCTGCGCGCAAAGGCAAGGTAATGATCCGAAGCCAACGGGTGGTTGGTTTTCAGAACCGCCTGCGTTCCCCAATCGTATTCGCACATTGCGAACATGGAAAAATCCCATGCGTCAAATCCTGCTCTGGCGATAGATTCCACTGCCTTTTCTTCCCCGATGATTGCCGCCGCAGAGCCTATTTCCGTCGAAATCTTCATTCAAATCACCTTTCGCCTTTCACCAAAAAAGTATGATTTTTTGCCGGAACAATCGCCCTATCCTGCAGGAAAAGCAGCAACAGGGCAAATACGAGTAAAACCCCGTTCCGAAGAACGAGGTTTCATCTGGCTCCCCAAGTTGGACTCGAACCAACGACCCTGCGGTTAACAGCCGCATGCTCTACCGGCTGAGCTATTGAGGAATATTCGTGTTGGCATCTTTCTATTTTCCCGGGCCGTCGCCAGCCAAGTATCTTCGACACGAGTGAGCTTAACTTCCGTGTTCGGAATGGGAACGGGTGTACCCTCACCGTCATCAACACCAACTGTTCAAAACACACGCTTCCTCTGCGTCTGTGCAAAAAATGGTGACCCGTAGCAGATTCGAACTGCTGTTGCCGGCGTGAGAGGCCGGAGTCTTAGGCCACTTGACCAACGGGCCGTTTCCACTCGTTGTTTGCTTCAGCAAGAGGCTGAAGCAGCACCTCAACCTCTCTCTTAAGCTTTGGTGCACCATCAGGGACTCGAACCCGGGACACCCTGATTAAGAGTCAGGTGCTCTACCAACTGAGCTAATGGTGCATATCTGCACTTCCACAGAGCAACTTGTGCCCTGAAAACTGAACAAAGAGGGGAAGGGAAGAGACAAA
>JAQXJH010000104.1 GCA_029008595.1 Bacillota bacterium | reverse complement strand
AATCCAACAACCGTTTTCATTCATTACTTTATCAGTATCACAGTCTTTTGCTTTAAATAAAAAATCCCCGCGATCTACCAAAGCCTGTATGTACTTGAGGCACTCAAGATACTCTTCAGGCGTATAAAAACGATCTGTTGTTTTTACTTTTTCACATATTTCGCACATTGTTTCATTCCCTCAATAAATACCATTTATCGTTTTGTTAGACATTCATATTATAATTCTAAAGAATAAAAAGGCAAGGCGAGATATGCAAAATACTTTTTACCTCTTCACTATTACTTATTACTTTCAAAAAATCCTGAATTCGTATTGAAGTTAAAAGTGAAGAGGTAATAGGTAAGAAGTAAAAAATCCCGAATTCTTGCGAATTCAGGATTTTTTTGGTGGAGGCGAGGGGAGTCGAACCCCTGTCCGAAAACCACTTGCCACAGCTTTCTCCGAGTGCAGTCGGTCTTTTAAGATTCCCCTCACACAGCGCCGGCAGACAGGCTCTGTGCTACGGTAGTCTTTGAGTCATGACGGCGGACAAGACAAGCCGCCGTTCACGTTCACCGCTCATCGACGCCTTCCTCCGGGCCGCGGTGCTCCCGGCGAAGACGGCAGCCTAATTAGGCCGCAACAGCAACAGTATTGTTGTCGTTTAATTTTAAAGTTTGCGGATTTTTAAGTGTGTCCGCGCCACTACTCGCTTACTGTAACTCACGATCCCCGTCGAAACCTTTACGCCCCCATATAAAATATCAGTGATTACGCTCTTTCATTGCGCGCTCGGCATCACGCTTTGCTTCCCGCCGCGCCATATCCTCGCGTTTGTCATAATTCTTTTTGCCCTTGCAGACGCCAAGCTGCAGCTTGACGCGGGACCCTTTGAAATAAAGGGAAAGCGGAATCAGAGAATAGCCGTCCTGACGAACCAGCCCGAACAAACGCATGATCTCCCGTTTATGCAGCAGCAGCCGCCTTACCCGCATCGGATCCCTGTTGAAGATATTCCCCTGTTCGTACGGGCTGATGTGCATCCCGTTGACCATCATTTCACCGTGGTCGACCTCGCACCAGGAATCCTTCAGGTTGACCCTGCCCTGCCGGATCGATTTCACCTCGGTCCCGCACAGCTCCACACCGGCCTCCAGACTTTCGATTACAAAATAATCATGGTAGGCTTTTTTGTTCTGAGCAATGGTTTTCAATTCGGTCTTCACAAAAAAGCCCTCCCTTCCGCGTCGGTACTGCAGTTACTATTGTAGCACGATTCTTCAAAAAATCAAACAGATCCTGTCGTCAGAATTCGCCGCGCCCTTCCAGCGCACGGGTCAGCGTCACCTCATCGGCGTATTCCAGATCCCCGCCCACCGGGATGCCGTATGCCAGCCGGGTCACCTTGATATTCTTCGGCTTGATCAGCTTGGAAAGATACATCGCGGTCAGCTCGCCCTCCACCGTCGCGTTCGTCGCCATAATGACCTCCCGAACGCCGCCGCGGTCGAGCCTCTCCAAAAGTTCCTGAATAAAAAGATCGTCCGGGCCGACGTCGTGGATCGGAGAGATCGTTCCGCCGAGCACGTGATAGAGCGCGTGAAATTCCCCTGTCCGCTCCAGCGCAAAAACATCGCGCGGATCCTCCACAACGCAGATCACGGAATGGTCGCGCGCTTCGTCCGAACAGATAGAACAGACCTCGCTGTCGGTAAAATTTTTGCAGATCTTACAGCGCCGGATCTGCTCATGTGCATCCAGAATGGTCTGGGCAAACTGCTGTGCCTTTCCTTTCGGCATCTGCAGCACATGATACGCCAGCCGCTGCGCCGTCTTGTGCCCGATCCCGGGCAGACGTTCAAACTGTTCCACCAGTCTGGTCAACGGCAAAACATTGTAAGCAGCCATTAAAACATCCCCGGAAAACTCAGATTGCCGGTGATCGCGCTCATTTTTGCCTCTTTATCCTCGGCAGCCTTGCGCAGCGCTTCGTTGACGGCAGCAACAACAAGATCGGCCAGCATGTCAACATCCTCCGGATCGACGACCTCCGGCTGCAGCTTGATGGAGCTGACCTCCATTTTCCCCGTTACAACGGCTTCCACTGCGTTGCCGCCCGCCGTCGCCGAATATTCGGTCTGCTCCAGCTGCTGCGTCAGCGCAGTCATCTGCTCCTGCATTTTCTGCGCCTGCCGCGCAATGGAATTCATATCGGACGGGCCTCCGCCCATCCCCTTCGGCAGTCTTGCTTTCATAAAAAAGGCTCCTTTGCTGTTGAATTTCGGTCAGGTTTTATTTTCTTTCACCGGGATCCCCGCCGCCTCGGCCATACCGGCCAAAGCCGCCAGCGGATCCTCGGTGTCCTTTTCGGGTTTCTGCGCCGTCTGATACGGGCCGAGCCGATAGGTTTTTCCGGTCACGGAGCGGATCGCTTCGCGCATTTTATCCTTTTGATCCGGATTGCTGCGGAGCATCTCAAACGCCATGCTGTTCGGCGCATCGATCAGCACAAAATCCCCCGAACAATACGCCTTGGAATCATCCAGAAAAGCACAAAGCCCCGGCGAGATTCTGTGCAGCGCTTCCAGAACCTTCGGCCATTCTGCCAGCGGAGCCGATTTTTCGGCGCTCGGCAGCCCCTCTGCAGAAGGCTTTGGCGGGCGCTGGGGAACCGGCTTTACCGGCGGTTTTGCCGCTGCGGGCATTCCGTTTTTCACCGCCTGCTCCAGCTTTTCCAGCCGGCCGACAATATCCTCCGGCAGCGCAGACTGCTTTTCACACATCCGCACCAGCGTCATTTCCATTTCAACGCGGCGGTTTGCACCGTGCGCCATCGCCTCCAGACACTGCTGCAGCGCCTCGATCCGGTTCAGGATCTCCGCCAGCGTAAAGCGATGCGCCTGCTGCTCTGCCTGTGCATATTCTTCGTCGCCGACCGTCATTAAAGCGCGCGGATCCTTCATCGTCTTGAACAGCATCAGGCTGCGGAAATGCGAGATCAGCTCCTCGCAGAGACGCGCCATATCCTTGGAAGCTTCGTGCAGGCAGGCAATGCTCTGCAGGACCGCAGCGGCGTCGCCATCGGCAACGGCATCGGTCAGCTGCAGCAGATGTTCCCGGCCGGCAAGCCCCGCCGAATCTATGACGACCTGTTCCGTGACCTCTCTGCTGCGGCC
>JAQXJH010000103.1 GCA_029008595.1 Bacillota bacterium | reverse complement strand
TGCAATGGGCGGCAACCGGAAAAACCCGAACGTGATCGAAGTGCTCGACATTGCCTGCGATGAATGCCCGATGAGCGGCTACGAGGTGACCGAATCCTGCCGCGGCTGTATTGCCCACCGCTGCGAGGACGTCTGCAAGCGCGGCGCCATCACCTTTGATGAACACCAGAAGGCGCATATTGACAAAACAAAGTGCGTCAACTGCGGCCAGTGCGCCAAGGTCTGCCCCTACAGCGCCATCTCGAACCGCAAACGCCCGTGCGAAAACGCCTGCAAGGTCAAGGCGATCAAAATGGGCAACGACAAGGCTGCCCAAATCGACAACAGCAAGTGCATTGCCTGCGGCGCCTGCGTTTATCAGTGTCCGTTCGGCGCCATTATGGACAAATCCTTCATTCTCGATGTGATCAACCTGCTGAAAGCCAGCGAAAACAATCAGAAATTCAAGGTCTATGCGGTCGTCGCACCGTCCATCGCCAGCCAGTTTTCCTATGCCAAGCCGGGTCAGGTGATCACCGGGATCCAGCAGCTCGGGTTTTACCATACGGTGGAGGCTGCGCTCGGCGCCGACATGGTCGCTTATGCCGAGTCGCGTGAGCTGACCGAGCGCGACAGTTTTATGACCAGCAGCTGCTGCCCGGCATTCGTCATGTATATCAACAAGCAGTTCCCCGGCCTGAAGGATCATATTTCCCATAATCTTTCGCCCGCCGCCACCATTGCAAAATACATCAAAGGCACCGATCCCTCCTCAAAAATCGTTTTCATCGGGCCGTGCACCGCAAAAAAGATGGAGTTTCAGCGCGAAGAGGTTCGCCCGTGGATCGACAGCGTGATTACCTTTGAGGAGCTGCAGGCGCTGTTTGACAGCCGCGACATCGATATCACCACACTGGACGAAGGCCTGCTGGACAATGCCTCCTATTACGGTCGTATCTTTGCGCGCAGCGGCGGTCTGACAGACGCCGTCCGGCAGGGGCTTAAGGAGCAGGGGCTTGAAAACGCCGAATTTCATCCGATCGCCTGCGACGGGATCGAAGCCTGCCGCGTGGCGCTGCTCAAGGCTTCCAAAGGGCTGCTGCCCAACAATTTTATTGAAGGCATGGCCTGCGTGGGCGGCTGCATCGGCGGCGCGGGATGCCTTTCGCACAGCGAACGGAACAAAGCAGAGGTCGACCAATACGGCATGGAGGCCCACGAAAAAACCATTACCGGCGCTATCCGCGTTCTGAAATAAGCAGACGGCCCGAAACCGGAAAACGGCAAACCAAACGGTCTGCCTCCGGCTTCGGGCTGTTTTTTGCCTCTTCCGTGCGCTGCTGTTACTTGCTTTTATCCGACGAACGCGAAATCAGCGCAGCAAGATACCCGAACACCATGGCGGCCGAAATTCCGGCTGCCGTGGCGGTCAGCCCGCCGGTCAGCACACCGAGCAGTCCGTCTTCCCGCACGGCTCTTTCCACGCCCTTTGCCAGCGTATAGCCAAATCCGCTCAGCGGCACCGTAGCTCCTGCGCCGGCAAAATTAACCAGCGGTTCATAGACGCCGAGCGCCGTCAGCAGTACTCCCGACACCACATACCCGACCAGGATCCTTGCCGGGGTCAGCTTGGTAAAATCGATCAGCACCTGCCCGACCACACAGATCAGACCGCCGACCACAAACGCTTTGACATATTCCATGAAACATCCTCCTGTCCGATGCCTGTCCTGTTTTTGTGCGTTCAAAATCTGCTTTGTTCCTGTGCAGCCTTTGCTCAGGAACGAATGTTCAGCAGGTGCGCAATGCCGGGAATGGATTCTCCCTGCTGGCTTGAGGTCGTCGACATCATGGCTCCTGTTGCAACAAACAGGATATTTCTCAGTTCTTTTTTGCGCAGCCGGTGCATCACATAAGAGCAGAACACCGACCCTGCACAACCGCAGCCGGAACCGCCGGCCTTAACGTCCTGCTTTTCCCGGTCAAAAATCAAAAGGCCGCAATCCGCGTGGTTTTTGTGGATATCAATATTTTCCCGCCGGAGCAGCTCGATCAGCAGCCGGGAGCCTGTATAGCCGAGATCGCCCGTCAGGATCAGATCGTAATCCTCCGGTCGGGTTCCCGTATCGTTCAGAAACGCTGCGATGGTCGTACTGGCGGCCGGCGCCATCGCAGCGCCCATATTATTTGCATCCTTGACGCCCAGGTCGATCATGCGTCCGACAGTGACCGCGCATACCCGCGGGCAGCTTTCATCCTCTCCGTGGCCGATCACCGCCGCCCCCGAGCCGGTAACGGTCCATTGTGAGGTCGGCGTGCGGACGCCTCCGTATTCCAGCGGGAAACGGAACTGCCGCTCCGCCGAACAGAAATGGGAAGAAGTCACCGCTGCAGCTGTGCGCGCAATCCCGCCTTCCACAAACAGCGAAGCCATGGCCAGCGTCTGGGCCATGGTGGAACACGCGCCGTACTGTCCTAAAAACGGGATATTGGTGCTGCGCAGGCCGAATGCCGAACCGATGCACTGATTGAGCAGGTCGCCCGCAAAAACATACTGTACATCCGCAGGTGCAAGCATCGCCTTGTCCAGCGCACGGGAAAGAGCCTCCGACTGCATCCGGCTTTCCGCCTTTTCCCATGATTTTTCACACAGCGTGGTATCCTCGTGGATGACGTCAAAATGCTCCTGAAGGGGGCCTTCTCCTTCTTTTTTCCCGACGATGGCCGCCGCGCTCAGGATCTGCGGCTCTGTTTCGCAGATCACCGTATCGGTACCGATTCGTTTTGCCATGATATGCTCCGTCCTTTCCTTTTTCCGAGCGGTTAAAACAACCGGAATATCCAGATAATCAGTCCGTAAACTGCGGAAGCAAACGTGCCGTACAGAATCACCGGCCCGGCAATGGAAAACATTTTTGCACCGATCCCCATCACATGGCCTTCGGTTTTGAATTCGATCGCCGGGGAAACCATGGCGTTGGCAAAGCCGGTGATCGGCACAAGGCTGCCCGCTCCGGCAAATTTTGCAAAATCATCGTATACATTAAATGCCGTAAGAATTGCCACAATACCGATGAGGGAAACGGAAACCGTTGAGCGGGCAGCAGTCTGGCTCATGCCCGCATTCTGGTACAGGCCGCACAGCAGCTGGCCGACGGTACAGACCGCGCCGCCGCAGACGAACGCAAGGATCATATCTTTGACAAAGCTGCTGGGCGGTGAAGCTTTGCCGGTCATTTTTGAATATTCTCCGGGAGTCGGTTTCATGCTTTGATCTTCCTTTCTGCCCTGCCGCAGAGCTGCGGCGTTTCCGGTGCGCGGAGCTGCGGTTTGGGTGCAAAATCCGGTTTCACCTGCAGCAACATTGGCCAGCGCCCGAAAATTCGGCTTCCCTGCTATTGTTGTCTCTGCGCCGGGATTTATACTTCCGCTTTTTTACAGCACAAAAACCGGACTGCCGCGGCATTCCTGATTTACTGCACGAATCAGCGAGGGGATCTACCGCTATCTTCTCGATGCAGCATGGTTTTCAGATAGATATCAGTGCAATTATTGTCGAAAATCAAAAGTTTTTGCATTATGGTGCAATTACTTTATTTTTTGATAAGTTTGTGCTATAATATGGTTTGCAAGGAGGGATGAAAAATGATTGAAACACATAACCTCAAAGAACGGAAACAGTATCTTGACAAACTGATTGGCTTTCAGGACACAGAACCGGTGAAGGTTATCACCGGGATCCGGCGCTGCGGGAAATCCAGCCTGTTAAAACTCATGGTTGCTCATCTGAAGAAAACCGGAATCCCGTCGGAGCAAATCATTGAAATGAATTTTGAATCGCATGAGTTCCGGAACATGACCGCAGACGATGTCTATACCTATGTGAAGGAACGGGTGATTCCCCATAAACGGATGTATCTGTTTTTTGACGAGCTGCAGCGAATCAAAGCATGGGAAGACTCTGTAAACAGTTTTCGCGTCGATTTCGACTGCGACATCTATGTTACCGGCTCTAACGCCTACCTGCTCTCATCCGAGTATTCCACCTATCTTTCCGGACGGTGTGTAGAAATCAGGATGCTTCCTCTTTCTTTCCGTGAATTTCTTGATTTTTATGATTTTGAGCTTCGTGAAACAAAAAGCGCGCTCGGCGGAATGCGTAAACAGGTATTCGATAAAAAAGGGGAGCAATATGAGCTGCGGGAGGTCTTTGACGCCTATATGCGATTCGGCGGTATGCCGGGTATTGCCGATGTGGGATTGGATCAGCAGAGAGCAATGTCCCTGCTCGATGGGATCTACTCTACGGTTGTTGTAAGAGATATTCTGGAACGGGAAAAGCGCCGGGGGCAGAAACGGATCACCGATCCGGTTCTTCTGCGAAAAATCATTCTGTTCCTCGCGGATAATATCGGCAGCAATGTTTCTCTCGCTTCCATCGGAAACACACTGGTTCATGAAGGGCTTCTGGAAGATGGCAAGCGCAAAGGTTCTCCCAGCGTTCACACGGTACAGGCATATGTAAATGCTCTGCTTGAAAGCTATTTCTTTTACGAGATCAAGCGTTTTGACATCAAAGGAAAAGAGTATCTGCGCACACTTGGCAAATACTATATTGTGGATATCGGTCTCAGGAACTATCTGCTTGGTTTCCGGAATCGCGACAGCGGCCATGCGCTTGAAAATGTCGTATACTTTGAACTCCTGCGCAGAGGCTACGATATTGCCATCGGAAAAATCGACAATAATGAAGTGGATTTTATTGCAGCAACCGCAGATGACAAAAAATACATTCAGGTTACCGAGTCCATGCAAAGCGAGGATGTGCGCAGACGGGAACTGGAACCGCTGCAGAAAATCCGGGACAACTATGAAAAAATGATATTGTCTCTGGATACAGGGCTTGATTCGTCCTACGACGGCATCCGTTCCAGAAACCTGATCGACTGGCTCCTTACTGAATAACACCGCCGACTACAAATAACAGTGCCCGCTGCACAGTGGGCACTGTTTGATTCTGCATAACAGGAAGCCGGTCAAAGCCGTTCCAGGATCCGGTTTGTCAGCGCGCCCGTCATACGGGTCAACCGATCAAAATCCATTGCTTTCTGATAAATTGCTTCCAAGCTGTCGTGAATCCGGCGCGCCTGCCGGAGCGAAGCGACCGCCTCGCCGATCAATTCTGCGGCAGCGCGGCGGCCGAAACGCATTTTCTGTCGGTGGGCCGCGATGCTTTCCTTTAAAAAACGCCGGGTATGAACGGTCCGCGCCAAATCGATCTCCGGCTTTAAGAAGCGGTTGACGGTCAGAAACGCAAGCTCCAGTTCCGGGATCAGCAGCGCATCCAACTTATCAAACGGGAAAAGCGGGCAATAGCAGGCGATCACATCATAACCGGCGGCGAGCGCGCTGTCCCGCAGAGCGGAAAGCAGAATCGGAGCTGCTGCGCCGTACTCGTCCTCAACGGCCGTCACCGTTTTTGCATAGCAGGAAACCGTATTCCAGAAACAGATGCAGCCGTCCGGCGTAAATCCGGAAAGAAAACGCGGCTTTTCCGTTCCTCTTTGTGAGCGGCGTTTCGGAAAGCTTCGCCTGCCCAGCCGCTTCGCATATGACTCCAGCGCGGCGGTATCCAGCGATTCCAACGCAAGCCTGCGGTTTTCGCCCAACAGCGAGCCTGCGGCATTCAGATACCGGCCGGCCCTTCGGTGCTGCTGTGCAATTGTTGCGCAAAGCGAAAAGATTTCTTTTCGCTGCAGAAAAAGCGCGTCACTGTCCCAGCAGCCGCCCGGATCGAGCAGCGACTCGCACGCGCCGGGGTATTGCGGTTCCAGAACGTGCGGCGCGGTTCCGTCTGCAATGCAGAAACGGATCCGCGGAAAAACGACCGCATCCAGCGAGGCCGGGTCTGAGGAACAATAAATCAGTTCCGTTTCTTCTCCTTGCTCCAGCAGCGATCCGGCCACCGATTTCATCAGCGTGGACTTGCCGCTGCCCGGCCCGCCCTTTAAAATAACTGCCCGCCAATCGCTTTGCGGATCATACAATGCATCAAACCGGGACACAAACCCCTGCGCGGAGTTTGCACCCAGAAAAAAACAGGGGACGTTCCTGTCGCAAAACATCTGAATAACCATTCCTTTCGTCTGTGAAACGGATTCCGCCCTCCGCGGCAGCAAAACGCAGGACTTTTCCGCCGCAGCATATCGGTTTGTTCCATCTTATGAACCGCCGCAGACGATTGACACGGTTTTCTGCAAAAAAAGCACGCTTTCCGGAAAATCGTGCGTTCCCCTCTTCTCAACCGGTCTTTCCGGGGATTTTTCGCTCTTCGCTGCATCATAAAGGCGGACGAAAGTTTCTTTTGAAAAAGAACCATGCTTAAAAATAGCCGCGCACGATTGTTCTTTTCATTCGGGACAAAGTGTGATAAAATATCATGCGGAGGTGTTTTCTCAATGGAATATGATGCTTTTTCAGCCGGTGTCGAACCCGGCGGACTCCGGAGCCAGAGCGAGATCCGGCTTTTGCTCTGCTATCTGCTCAAAAGCGTCGATCTGCCGCTGAGCCGCAGCATGATCCTTTCCGTCATTCAGGACAGCGGCCTTGCGAATTACTTTGAAGCTGCCGCCGCTCTGGAAGAGCTGAGCGAATCGGGCAGCCTGATCGTTGCAGAAAACAGCGCCGACCCCACTTACCGCATTGCACAGCAGGGCGCAATGGTTGCGGATACCCTGGCCGAACGGCTGCCGGTTTCCGTGCGGGAAAAATCGGTTTCGGCCGCGCTTTCCCTGCTTTCACGCACCCGGCGGGAGCAGGAAAACAAAGTTGTGTTCCAAAAGCAGAAAAAGGGGCTTGTGGTGCAATGCCACATTTCCGACGGCGATTCCGATATGATGTCGATCGACCTGCGCGTTCCCGACCTGCTGCAGGCTGAGCTTGTCAAAAAAAGATTCCAGAGCGATCCTTCCGCTTTCTACACGGCCGTGCTTGCCCTGCTGACCGGGGATCCCTATCTGCTGGGCGAGCTGCAGAAGGAACTGGCTCACGGCGCAAGCTCGCTTTCAAAACCGTCCGATCTGTAAAACGGCAGTCTGCATTGCCGTAATTCTGCCGAAAAATGAATTTGTCATCAGGAAAGGTATGATCTGAAACACTCATGGATGAATTAACCGCAATTGAAAATTTAATGATGTATCTTGACGTTTCCGGCCGGCCGGTGTCCCCGAACGACGCTGCGAGAGTTTCCGGCGTCAAGGATCCGGAACGTTTTTCTGCCATTGCTCAGAAGCTGGAAGAAGAAGGAAAACTCGTGATCACAAAGCAGGGGAATCTGCTTTCGGCCAAGAAGGCCGGTATGTTCGTCTGCCGGCTGATCTCCTACAGTGAACACTTCGCCTTTGCGCGGCCGGACGACGGCAGCGAGGATATTTTCATCGATTCCGCGCGTCTGAACGATGCGCTGATCGGCGACGCGGTTCTGGTAGGAAATATCCGCCAGAAAATCAAAGGGCCTTCCGGCGAGGTGCTGCGCATTCTGGAAGCCGGCGAACACAGAACCACCGGAAAGATCCAGCGCTCCTCCCAGCACCGCGGATTCGAGCTGAAAGCCGACGACGCGTACCGTTTTCCGATCCCGATCCGTCCGCACAAGGGGCAGGAGCTGCACGAGGGGGACAAGGCCTTTGCGGAGCTTTCCCTCTGGAGAAGCAATCTGCAGGCCGATATCATCAAAGTATACGGGGAAGCCGCCAGCGCACGCGTCTGTGCCGATTCCATTCTGGACGGTCACGGCATTCCGACCGTATTCCCGCCTCAGGTTCTGCAGGAGGCGGAGGAGATCGGGAACCGGGAGCTTTCGGATCAGGAGCTGAAAAAACGGCTGGATCTGCGCGATGAACCGATCTTCACCATAGACAGCGCCAGCGCCAAAGATCTGGACGACGCCATTTCCGTGCGGCAGACCGGCTCCGGCTGGGAGCTTGGCGTTCACATCGCCGACGTATCTCATTACGTCCGTGCCGGTTCGGCAGTGGATCTGGAAGCGCGCCGGCGCGGTACCTCGGTCTATTTTGCCGACCGCGTTGTGCCGATGCTGCCGGAGGTCATCTCCAACGGTGTCTGCTCTCTCAACGCCGGAACCGACAAGCTGGCTTTTTCCGCTCTGATGAAAATTTCTGCGGACGGAGAGCTGACCGACTATCGTTTTGCCAAAACCGTGATCAATTCCAAGGTGCGCGGTGTTTACGACGAGGTGAACGAGATCTTCGCCGGAACCGCCGGAACCGCGCTGCTGCAGAAATACGCTCCCGTGATGGATGGGCTGACCGCCGCGCGCCGGCTTGCCGCTGTGCTGCGCGCCCGCGCCGCATCCAACGGAACCATGGAGCTGGAAACGCGCGAGCCGTGCTTCGTGCTCAATGACGAGGGCGTCTGCGTGGACATGTACGCCCGGGAAAGCGGCGAAGCGGAACAGATGATCGAACAGATGATGATCACCGCCAATCAGGCCGCCGCCCGGCTGGCACAGAAGGCAAAAGTGCCGTTTGTCTACCGGGTACACGAGGAGCCTTCTCCCGACCGGCTGGAATCTCTGCGCGAGCTGATCGGGATGCTGGGGCTGGACGGCCGCATGCTGCTGCCCGGCGTCACACCGAAGGATCTTTCCGCTGTGCTGGAGCGCGCCAAAGACACCAAATACGCGCGGATCGTTTCCCACCAGATGCTGCGCACGATGGCGAAGGCGCGCTACGACACCCGGCCGCTCGGCCATTACGGCCTTGCCCTGAAGGATTACTGCCACTTCACCTCTCCGATCCGCCGCTATCCGGACACTTCGATCCACCGCATTCTTTCCGGGCTTTGCGGCGGAATGAGCAGCGACGAACTGCGGCAGCACTATGAAGCCTTTGCTTCGGAATCTGCGGCGCAGTCCTCGCAGTGCGAGATCCGCGCCATGGCCGCCGAACGCGACGCCGAAGACTGTTATTCCGCCGAATACCTCGGCCAGCATATCGGCGAGGAATTCTGGGGAAATATCAGCGGAATAACGGAATGGGGCATCTATGTGGAACTGGAATGCTCTGCCGAAGGCTTTATCCGCGCCGATTCGCTCCCCGGCGGATTCACCTTTGACGGCAAGCTGGCCTTCACCCGGCGCAGCTCCGGCACGAGTCTGATGATCGGCGATCCGATGCGCGTGCGCGTTATCCGCGCCGACGTTTCCTCCGGTCAGGTGGATTTTCTGCCGGTCAACTGCAAGTAAAATGACGCATCTGCAATAAAAACCCGGGAGAAAAGCTCCAAGTCGAGCCTTTCTCCCGGGTTTTCTGCTGTTTTCAGGCGGCGTATTGCATCGGACTCAGCAATACGGTGCGATGCGGCTGGCGGAAACAATACGGCCAAACCAGTTGGCATAATCGATCATGCCGGGCTTTCCGTCATAATCCAGGCGCTGTTCCTCCAACTCCTCCAGTTTCTCCAGCTTGCCGTCCAAATACAGCTTAATTTCCGTAATCGCGCTGTCGATACGGGCCAGCAGAGAACCGTAGCGCATATCCATAATATCCCATCCAAGTGCCTTGTAAAGCTCGAACCAGTTTTCCATATGGCAGGCGCGCAGCGCTTCCATACGCTTTTTCAGTTCCGGCAGCTCGCTTTCCGCAAGGCGGCGAAGCTCTTCCCGGTCGCCGGCCTGATACGCCTTCGTGATGCGCAGGCCCATCTCGCTCTTTTTGGCAAGCGTATCGGCAACCAGATAATTCATGCGGAACATGTCGTTATACTGGCCGTTGCGTTCGCAGGCGGGCTTCAGGCGCTCCGCCAGAGCCGCGTAATGCGCA
>JAQXJH010000102.1 GCA_029008595.1 Bacillota bacterium | reverse complement strand
CCTCTCCCTTTCCATCACTGTTTTTCACTATATTATGATGAAAACGGCGGAACGGTGCACCCGGACGCCTGTGGCCGCGGAACCGGCCTTCGTTTTATCCCTGAACGGAAAAATCATATACCGAGGAACGCGCCGTTTTTTTGCAGGGTATTCTGCAGCTCCGCAATGTCTATCTTTTTGAACGGCAGATTGGCACGGCACGCTATTGCGGCAGCTGTTCCGGCGGCTTCGCCCAGACAGGTAACGATCGGCATGATCCGGCAGGACGCCTGCGCCTCATGCGTACAGGAAATGCATCGTCCTGCCACAAGAAGGTTTTCTGTGTCTTTCGGCTGCAGACTGCGGTACGGAATCGTGTAATAGGCGCCCTCCGGAAAGTAGTAGTGGCTGGTACCGCTGCCTTCCGGATTATGGATATCGATATCGTAATTACCGGCCGCGATTGCATCGGGAAAACGTGTGCACGCTTTGAGTTCTTCGCCGGTCAGCAAATGCTCTCCGTCAATCATCCGGCTTTCGCGTACGCCGATCTGCGCCGCGGACATCAAAAGCTCCGCATTGCGGCAAAAATCCAAATTTTCCTTCAGCATATGAAACAGCTCGAGCATCTGACGGCGGGCCATTCGTTCTGCACGGGAGACCTCAAACGGGTCGACCGGATTCAGCCGTACCACACGCGTTGTATTGAAATGAACTACCCCACGATTCAGTGTGCGGAAAGGCAGCACATTTTCACGGGGATTTTCCGTTTTTCCGGTTTCCTGCCATTCGCGGTATACCTTTTGGATTTCCGACTGACGCGCAAAAAATTCTTCTGTGTCGATCCCGCCCAACCGGAAGCAAAGCGTCATCGGCTGGCACAGAGAATCCTCTGCCCGGCCCAGATGCCAGGGACAGCCGCTCATCACCGCCAGATCGGCATCCCCGGTGGCATCGATAAAGCAGCGGGCGGGTAAAGACAAAACACCTGCCTTTGTTGCAAAGGAAACAGAACGAAGCCGTTCTCCGTTCTTTTCCACACCGCACAGGAACGCATGAAACAGAACCTCAACCCCGGCCTCTTCCACAAGATGATCGAGAATCAGCTTAAGATATTCTTCGTTAAAGGTTCTGCCGTGGATCGCTTCGTTTCCGATCTCACGCAGCCGGTTGAGGATTTCTTCAAAAATTCCTCGACTTAAAACAAACGGCTCGCCCTCCGGATGCTCCGCTGTATGTACCGTTGTGGAATACGGCATGAACGGATTGACCAGACAGGTACACGCTGCTCCGCCCAGCGCTCCGCTCTGCTCTGCCAGCAGAACCCGCATTCCTCCTCTTGCCGCTGCCAACGCAGCTGCAGTCCCCGTCAATCCTCCGCCAACCACGATTACATCATATTCCGTCGCCATATCTGCCACTCCCTTTTTCAAGATGTTTTCATTATAGCAGATGAATCGGATTACTTCTGATAAAAAAGAGGAGTAATCTTGAAATTAAGAGGAAAAAAGATCATAATTATTATCATCGGAGTACACGAAAGAAAACCAAAACTCCATAACGGCTGCAAATGTGCAGCGAGGAGGTTCACGCTCATGAAATCTATGAAGCTGCAGGACACGATTGACTTTCTGGAGACGGAGTTCGGCGTACACATCAGTGTTTGCTGCTTTCACAAAACACTGGAGGACATTCTGGAACTGCGATTCAGCAGCCGCATTCACGATCTGCCGTTCTGTTCTCTTGCAAAATCCACCGCGCGCGGGTTGGAACGCTGTCTGCGCTGCAAGGAATGTGCCAACCGGCTCGCGCTTGCCGGAGAGCCCTTTGAAGGTTTCTGCATCTGGGGGCTTTACGAATTGGTTTGTCCTATTTTTTGCCGCGGCAGCGTTGTCGGCGCAGTGTATCTCGGAAATCTGCAGAAAGAAAGCCGGACCGCACAAAACAGGCGGCTTTGCAGCTGCACAAAAAGCGGAATTGATATCGCAAAACTGAATCGTCTGGCGGCAGATACCGTTTTGTCAGACAGCAATCTGCCTCAGCTGCGGAAAGCGGTATGCCTGATTGCCGAAGAAGCCCGGCTGAGACTGGAGAGTCAGCGCTCTCAGCCTCCGGTCGTTCCTCCGCTGCACCCCATGGTCCGCACCCTTCTCGACTACGCAGAGCATTGTTACGCACAGCAGCTTTCTTTGACACAGCTTTCCCGCGTTTGTCACACTGACGCCAAATATTTAGGAAAGCTTTTTCTGCGTCAGGTCGGCAGCACTTTTCGGGACCATCTGAACCAGATCCGCTTAACACGCGCCGCCGAACTGTTGATACGCTCCGACGCCCCCGTTCTATCGATTGCCCTGTCATGCGGATTTACCGGCGCAAGCTACTTCAACCGCCTGTTCCGCAGCCGGTATCACTGTACACCACTGCAATTCCGTGCGGCTGAGCGTTCGGCAAAAGCTTCAATGCACCGATAAATCGGCATATTCTACGCCCGGCATTCCCTCAACATTCACACCTGTTTTTCCGCTCATGCGTACACGGCAGGATATCCTCGTCCGGGATACTCCATTGCGAGATCGGTACAAACTCATGGTTATCGCTGTTTGGAACGCAGCCACCATCGCAGCAGTTGAAAATAACACTGAGATTCAGGCTGCTTACTTCCGTCATATGAATGGTAAGTTTCCGGTATTCCTGATTTTGCTTCTGCCCTGACGGGTTCGGCGAGTTTGGTAACGGTTTTGCGTCCATGACGGAAAAAAACGCTCCGTCTCCTTCTGCAATTTCTGCCAGAAGCGTCTTCCCGTGCAGCGTAAGATACGCCTTCTTTCCGTCTTCGCTCAGCTCGATCTGCGCCGGTGTATGCGCAAACCAATAAAGTTCCGAAGGATTCTTCATGATAATTTCATCCTGAACCGTTACCGTTCTCCGGCCGTTGTCCAGCTTAACGCCGCGCCGCATGCTTTGTACATATTCCGAATATAACCCGCTTAAATCGCTGGCCGCGTAAGCTCCTCCCGGTTTGGAAACGTAGAGGTCAATTTCCGACCATCCCGCAAAGGTCTGATCATATTTCTGCCCGCTCGGGTTGATGACAAGAGTATTGTGGCCCTCTGCTCTTGTGCGGTACGCGTCGCATTGATAGTTCGGGATGTTGTAGTCATCCTTTCCGAGATCCACAAAAAACGATTCTCCCATTGCCTGCATAACAAACTCGCCGCCATCCAGATGGTCATGACTCATTCCGGCATACGCCTCATCCGCATGAAAGCCTACATAGACAGCCTGATCGTCCCAGCCGCTCCGCGCTGTAAATACACCGATCCCGCTCAGCAGCGTATCCAGGTCTTCCTGCACTTCCGCTGCAGATAAAAACACCGGATTATAGTACAGCAGGTCGTGGATGTTTCCTTCGCCTGCCAGAATACGTTTCAATCTGGGACGCGCCGCGCTGTAATTGTGATACTTTTCCGCATAAAACATCACATACGGCTCGATCAGCGTATCCGTGCTGTCATTGTCATGATAGGCAAATTTTGCGGCCGGGCCATTGATCGCGTACACAAAATCTGTCGTGTGCCTCATGCCCGGCGCTTCGGCATATCCAAAATCATCACCTAAAGCAGTCTGAAAGGAACCCATATAGTATGAAAGATATTTACTGACATATCCCCAATAGGTGATGCCCTCTTCATAACCGCCGTCCGGTGCAAACATGCTCAGCACCGGTTTGATGTAGTCAAGGCTCTCGCCCAGAACACGTTCACATTTCATACGCGTCTTTCCACCAAGCTCATCAGCTATGGCAAGAGATGCTACTGAAACACCGCCGCAGCAAACAATTCGCCAGTTATCCGCGTAATCCCTGAGCCACATGCTGGACCTGGAAAGAAGATCACTCTGATCGTTCTGACGAATCGTTTTGCCGTCAAAGTCATCCAGAATCCGATCTACCGCTTGATGAACAACAGCATTCCGGAAAAACGCTTTATCTTCTTCGCTCAGCCAATGGTACAGCCAATCATAACCCAAACCAACCGCACACGCCAGTTCTGCGGTGTCTAAAAAGTGATACGGGTGCCAGTCGGGAAAGGAACATGCTGAAATCATTTCCTTCCGGCAGCGGACTGCATATTTTTCCTCACCTGTTATGTTGTATACCGCTGCAAGGGCAGTGATGCGCGCCAGTACACCCCTGCTGACCGGAAGCAGACGAACCCCGTCCGCAATCTGATAGCTGAGCGGTTCCGTATTCAGATAACTGTCCGCCTCCGCCTTCACCGCGGAATAAATCGCCGTATAAACCGGCTCGTCAGCGGCAAGCGCAGCTTTGATGCGGTTCAGTTTTTGTTCTGTCAGGATCAGGCGCGGATGTCCTTGTTCCGGGTGCTTTTGTTCCAGCATCGCCACGATTTTCGCACCTGTAACATCATCATAGATATAGCGTTCCGAAATTTTACGCAGCAGGGTCAGATCCTTTTTCCAATCCAGCAGACGCGGTCCATAAATCATCATTCCTGATTCATCACAGAGCAAAGACAGGCCGAATACCTTACACAGTTCACGAACAGGCGCAAACACAACGCCGTCAATCATACACACGGCCTCGGACAGTGCTATCACGCTGCCGTTTACCGTAAGTACCTTTTCCCCCGGCGTCATCCTGATCTCTGTCTCACCGCATGTAAGGATCACACTGCTGTCAGCCTTGTTCCACTCTGCTTTTCCCCCGATGCTTTCACCAAAAAAACGAACCGGAATCATTGCCTGACCATTTTTCCAGACCGGCACAACGCTGCGGTTTTCTGAAAGATAAGTTTTCTTGCCGTGAACGTAAGCGTTCGGTTTATTCATGAACAGTCCCACGCTTTCCGACATGACCTTACTGACATCGTCATCCGAAACATTGATATTGTTTTTCATGCTTTTTCCTCCTTTGAACCGTCGGGCACATCCGCCGGCGGATTTCTTTCTGAGAACCGTTGGTTCACTGCAAAATAAAAAAAGTCACAGCGATATGGGATCATTGGAACATCTCCAACAAGGCATCAGAAGGATCGCTATGACTCAAGGATATGATATCACAAAGCGCGGATAAATCAACCGTATTTCACCGAAAAAGACTTTCCTGAACTTCCGCTGAGAATTTTCTTTCAGAGCGCCCTGCTGGATCCTGCAATTCAGAAAACCGTCAAAAAACAAAAAAAACTGAAAAATTCTCTTGACATTTCCCCTCGGATACGGTATAGTATTAAAGCGCCCTGCGGGAGCAACGCCGGGCGGGCACAAAAGAATATATATGGGGGAATTCCCGAGTGGCCAAAGGGGACAGACTGTAAATCTGCTGTCAATGACTTCGGTGGTTCGAATCCACCTTCCCCCACCAAAAATCCTCGTATCGCAAGATACGGGGATTTTTACTTTTTACCTCTTCACTATTCACTCTTGACTATGAAAACAGGATTTTTAGGAAATAAGAAGTAATATGTAACAGGTAATAAGTTCGGTGCGGCTTCGCCGCGAATAATAACCGGGCCGGAACCTACATCATATCGGTGAAATGTTCGGATTATTGTTTTCAGGCTTAATCTGTCCGTTGGTCTCTATAACGTCCGCTCCTAAACTCACAGCGTCTTCAAACTCACTGTATTTCGATAAAATCCAGATCCCGAGTTTTGCGTATTTTTTAATAAGTCCTGCCGTTTCGCTGTCTGCAAACGGCACATTCACCCAAGAGGTTGCTGAATTTTTATAAGGCATCCAGACAGTCAATCTGTCCTTGGGAACAATTTCCGAAAGATGTTCAAGTTTCTCCTTTGTAACAGCTCCGTCATAATGAAAGCACATTCGGGGGAAAAAATCCGCCGCCCGTTTTATCTCGTCCATATCAGAGCAGGTAAGGCAGGCCGTTCTTTCGTAAGGCTTTATAAGCTTGAAAAACGCCTCCTTTTGTTCTGGGCTGAAACGCTGATATTTATTATCGATCTTAAGATAGATTCCATTCTCGGAAGCCAATTTCAAAACATCTTCAAAAAGCGGTATGCTAGTACCTCTGAACTTTTCGGAAACCACAATTCCGAAATCGAAATTAAGCGCCTCGGCGTATGTAATTTCACCTATTTCGATCCGTTCGGAGATTTCGGTGCCGTCGTTGTTTCTCGCCGTTCTGTTAATGGTGCTGTCATGTAAAAGTACAAACTTCATATCCTTCGTGACAGAAACATCAAGTTCTATGATATTATATCCTTGTTCTATAGCCGCCTTAAATGCCGGCATTGTATTCTCCGGATTTTCCGTGCTTACTCCCTTATGAGCCTGAAAATCTATCATATTTATTACTCCTGCCATTAAAAATCAATTATATTATATCGCAAGGATCTGAATTTTTCTACCTATCCGAACCGAATATGCGTCATGGGTAATCATAAAAAGTGAAAAAAATGTTGCTCAGCTGCCGGACTGCTGCCCGCGGCGGCTTGACGGAGCGAGTCCTTTATTTTCTTCGCACAGGACAGAAAATGCAGATCGAATCGGCTTTTCTCTGCCAGGCCGTCCTGACATGATCGCCGCTTGCCAAAAACTTTTGTCTTTTCCTAACGGTTTTTTGATTTGTACATTCATCGGTTTTCTCCATACTTTACAAACTGAGTTCTTTATGTTATCCTATTATTGACCGAACAGTCGGTTAATGCAATAAAGTGAGGATACCCATGAAAGGACGCGACGAACAGGCATTTCAGCGGAAGAAGGCTGAGATCATGGAGACCTGTTTCAACTGCTATGCGGAAAACGGCCTGACCGGAACGGGCATTCAGGCGCTGG
>JAQXJH010000101.1 GCA_029008595.1 Bacillota bacterium | reverse complement strand
GCTCAGCCAGGATTGCGCGTTCCTTGTAGACGCAGCAGCGCATGGTGGGCTCTTTGCCGGGGATAATCATTTTGGGGATATCAAATTCCTTCTCCAGCAGCGTGTCGTTCCACGCGCAGCGGGCGACCTCGCGGAGCACTTTGTATTTCAGATGCTGGACCTTGGTATCAAACTTTCGAATTGTCGGCATATGCGGCTCCTTTAGAAATAACTGACCTTGATCCGTTTGCCCATTTTTTTCAGGCAGTCAGACAACTCCGTAACGAGCTGCATCTTGATGCTGAAAGTGATGGGCAGATCCGGGTTCTGATGGGCTGGGTTGATGGCGCGGCCAACGAAGAAGTTGATGTCGGTCGCCTCCTCAAACAGCAGGCGTGCAATCATGGAAGCGCCGTCACGTTTGAAGCTCCAGTGTTCGTAGGATTTGTTATCTTCCAGGTAGTCCTTGGCGTAGGTCAGCACGCGGTTGATGGTGATCACGCCTTCGGTCACCAGATCGACGCCTTCAATTTTCGAAGTCGGGGGGATTTCGGGATCGATATAAACGGGAAGCCCCGTGTCGAGCGGCTTGCCGAGAAATTTCGCCGCCAGCGAAGAGGTGGTGCCTCCGCAGACGATGTGCTTGCCTTCCTTGGAAAAGAACAGCGACATCATCTTCGGAACGTCGTCCGGGTTGGCCGGCGGGCCGATCATCAGGTTCATCGGCTGCCGTTCACGGATCTTGACTGTGCAGACGGTGGTGTCGTCGCCCGGTTCTTCCCCGTAAAGCCGGTTGCACTCGTCCAGAAGGATCGTGCTGATGGTTTTCGCGGTAAAGCCGCTGTCGTACATCGTTTCCATAAAATCGATGATATTGTCCCGCTGCCAGCCGTAATTCAGCGATTTTTCGACGCCTGCGTAGATCGCGCCGTCGCTCATGGCGATAAAGGTGTCGTTTTTCTGCAGCGTGATATGCGAACGGTAAATGGTTTTGCCGCCGATTTCGGAGGCGGTTTCGGGGTAAACAAGGTTTTTGCCGTTGCGCAGCAGGATCACATGCGGATTGTCGTACTGAATGATGTCGGCCGATTCGTTGTTCTGGATCAGAATGATGGTGAACGTGGAATAGGCGATGCCGCGAACCTCGCAGACGGGCAGCGTGGAGGCGATGGTAGCCACGCATTCCTCAATCGGCATCGACTTGGCCATCATGGTGGAGATGATCTTGCTTGTCAGCGTCGAAAGGATACACGCCTTTACACCGCTGCCCAGTCCATCGGCCAGAACGATCACCGGGGAATTCTCGTTTTGCTCCACCACGTCCACGTGGTCGCCGCAAAGCTGTTCGCCGCGTTTGTTCAGACTGTAGTAACCGATGTCGGTGCAAAGATTATTCATCATTCAGCGACTCCTTCAGGTTGGTCAGGGCGATTTTTGTCTCGGCGGTCGTTTCGCCGAGCAGCGAGGCGATCTCCTGGACAACGCGCATCTGCTTTTCGATCACCTTGTCGGTGATCTCGATCGTCTGCCGGCTGAGTTCTTCCTTTTTGGCGCGCTCGCTTTCCTCGTCGGTCACGTCGCGCATGAAGCCCATCACAATATGATAGCTCTTGTCGTAGATCACGGTCAGCTCAACATATTTCTGGTATTCCGCCAGATAAACGCGCCGGTCGCGAACGGCGCGCCCGCTTTGCAGCACGTCGAAAAACACCGTCGGATCGAGCACGCGGATCACCTGATCGCCCAGAATGTCTCCCGGGTTTTTGACGTTCATGATCCGGCACGCGGCTCGGTTGATCTGTTGGACCTCCAGCTGCTCGTTCAGCACCAGAATGCCGTTCGGGGTGTTTTTGATGATGTTGTCAGAGAAGGACTCCGCTTTTTCCTTCAGAAACGGCAGACACATCGTCAGATCCGCCTTGCCGTTGAAAACGGCAATCGCCTTTTCGCGGCAGGTATTGTAGCCGCAGCTGCCGCAGTTGAGCTCCTGCTCCGGAGAGGTTTTGCCCATCTGCCGGAGGATCTCCGCAATGGCGGTGCTGCCGGGCATCTCCCTGCGTACCTCCATGGAGTTCATCTGCTTTTTCAGCAGCTCCGGTTTCACCTCCGGAACGGAGAAGTCTTCCGTGCCGGCAAAGCGATCCACAGCCATAAAGCTGCGGACAGGGGAAAGCCCGCGCTTTGCGGTGATCGGGCCGCCGACGCAGCTGCCCACACAGGCCGACATTTCGATAAAGCAGTTTTTGATCTTTCCGCTCAGAAGATCCTCCAGCGTATGGATGCAGTTTTCGGTGCCGTCCACCGCAAGGTAGGAAACGCCGGCGCTGCCGCACTTCATCGTGCGCAGGATGCCGCCGGTGGTGGGGAACAGGCGGGCGCGGCTCTGGCGGCAGCCGTCGGCATCCTGTTCCGGAACAATGTTTTCTTCGGCAAACCACCGGGAAAGCTCTTCAAAGGTAAGTACACAGTCCACAATGCCCGGATAAAGATCGCCTTCGTCCTTTTTGGAAATGCACGGCCCGATAAAAATGGTCTTTGCACCGGGGTGCTCGCGCTTGATCTCCGCGCAGTGCGCCTGCATCGGGGATTGAATTTTTGCAAGGTATTTCAGCGCGCCGGGGTAATGCTTCTGAATCAGCAGGTTGACCGAATGGCAGCAGGAGGAAATGACGACGTCCTGTTGTTTTTCGTCGACCATACGGTCATATTCCCGCTTGACGATCGTTGCGCCGAGCGCGGTTTCTTCGGCGGCGGCAAAACCGAGCCGTTTCAGCGCGGCTTCCATCGTGGCGCAGCTGGTGCCCGGATAGGTGGCGATAAACGACGGCGCAAGGCTGGCGTAAACGGGTGCTCCGCCTGCGACCAGCTCCTTTGCACGATCCAGATCGGGGCGGATCACCTTTGCCCCCTGCGGACAGACAACATAGCACTGCCCGCACAGAATGCATTCGTTCTGGATGATGTGCGCCTGATTGTCCACAAACCGGATGGACTTGACCGGGCAGTGGCGGATACATTTGTAGCAATTGCGGCAGTCGGATTTCTGGGAGTGCATAACTTCGGTCATGCTGCCGTCTCCTTTCAAAATGATTCATGCTTCCGGAACGCGGCCGGAAGCTTCGGGCTAAAAGATCCTTTGCCGGCCGTTATTGCAGCCGGGGCAGAACCTCCGAATTGAAAAAGCTGTCCAGCGTTTCCGGATGAACCGAAAAGCGTTCGCCGTCAATGGTCACATTGACGCCCTCCGCGCAGTGCCCCATGCAGAAGGCGCCTGCCAGTTCGATCCGGCTGTCAAGCCCATGCTCCTGGACGCGCTGCTGAAGGCCTTCCACGATCTGGCGCGAACCCTTCAGGTGGCAGGAGCTGCCGATGCAAACGGTGATTTTCATAAGCGGATTTCCTTTCTTTTTTCAACAGGCGGCCGGCAAAACATTGTGCAGACGGCCCGCGCTGCGGTTGCAGTTTTATTGTAGCATGCTTTTGCCCGGTCAACAAGATGAAATTTCTTCTGCCGGTTTCCGGCAGGACGCGGGAGAAAACTCCGCAGGCGTATACGGTACAAAAAAGAAAGGCCGAAGACCGGCGGCGCTTTCGCTGGGAAAACGCGCAGCGCAGCCCTCGGCCTCTGTGCCGGGCGGATTTATTCGTATTCTACCACGTCGGCCCATTTCAGCAGGAACTCGCGCTCCTCGGGCTTTCCTTTGACAGACTGCGAAGCGGCAACGATCGGCAGCCAGCGCTGAACATACTGACGGGCGGTATCGCTTTTTTTGCAGAAAAGGTTCAGGTATTCTTCCGCCAGTCCGGTTTTGCCGGCCAGGCAGAACAGCAGATAGGTGCGGGCGGCATCGGCGCTCGCGTTGCCCTGGGTTGCGTGCGACCAGTCCAGAATATAGGGCCTGCCGTCCGTATCGGAGATGATGATGTTGCTCGGGTTAAAATCGCCGTGGCAGACCTTTTCGTGCTTCGGCATCCCCGCCAGACGGGTATGCAGCTCGTAACGGGTCGTGGCGTCCAGCGTCGACTGCGAAATTTTGCGCTGCATTTTATCCTTGAGCTTGTTGAGCATCGGGGCGCGTTTGCTGTGCATCTCAAGCTGAAGCGAAACAAACAGGTTCAGATATTCCTCCTGTTTCTCCGGGTGTTCCTCCATCAGGGCTTCCAGTGTTTTTCCCGCAATAAATTCGGTGACGATCGCCCACTTGCCGTCGATCTTTGTCACTTCAACAAGCTTTGGAATGCAGAGGCCGGTTTCTTCCACGCGGGCCTGATTCAGAGCCTCGTTGAGAACGTCGGCTTTGGAATAATCCTCATTGAACACCTTGATCGCCAGATCGCCGTCGCGGTAAACGGTTTTGTCGTTGCGAACGGCAATGACCTTTTCCAGTTTCATAAACTTGACCATTCCTTTCATATCGAATTGCAGAAGCTCATCCGCTGCGTTTTTCGGGCGCCGTTCCCGCAGCGGAAGAAACGGGGCAAAACGCGGTGTGCTTCTTATTTTGCTTCCGGAGGTCCGTAATAAGCGTTGAGGTACATCTGCCGGATCTCTTTCATCAGCGGGTAGTGCGGGTTCGCGCCGGTGCACTGATCGTCGAACGCCTGTTCCACCATTTCGTCAAGGGTGGAAAGGAACTTCTGTTCGTCCACGCCGTAATCGCGGATGGTCTTTTTGATGCCGACGCGCTCTTTCAGTCCGTCGACGGCGGCAATCAGGTTTTCCAGCTTTTCGCCGTCGTTTTTGCCTCCGAGCTTCAGCGCATCGGCGATTTCGGCATAGCGGGCCAGCGTATGAGGATGATCGTACTGCGGGAAGGTGCCCATCTTGGCGGGGCATTCGTCGGCGTTATAGCGCAGAACCTCGTCGATCAGCAGCGCGTTTGCAACGCCGTGCGGCAGATGATGGAACGCGCCGAGCTTGTGCGCCATCGAGTGGCAGACGCCGAGGAACGCGTTGGCAAATGCCATACCGGCCATCGTTGCGGCGTTGGCCATCTTTTCGCGGGCGACCGGATCGTGCGGACCGTCTTCATAGGCGCGCGGCAGATATTCAAAGATCATCTGCAGTGCGCGGATGGCGAGGCCGTCGGTGTAATCGGTGGCAAGCATGGAGGCATAGGCTTCCAGAGCATGCGTCACGGCGTCAATACCGGAAGCGGCGGTCAGCCCCTTCGGTGCATTCATCATCATGTCCGCGTCAACGATCGCCATGTGCGGCATCAGCTCATAATCGGCCAGCGGATATTTCACGCCGGAGCTTTCGTCGGTGATGACCGCGAACGGCGTGACCTCGGAGCCGGTGCCGGCAGAGGTGGGGACTGCGATAAAATATGCTTTTTCGCCCATCTTCGGGAACGTGTAAACTCTTTTGCGGATATCGGAAAAGCGCATCGCCATATCCATAAAGTCGGCTTCCGGGTGTTCATACAGCACCCACATGATCTTGCCGGCATCCATGGCGGAACCGCCGCCCACCGCAATAATAACGTCCGGCTGGAACGCGTGCATGGCGGCGGCGCCTTCCTTTGCGCAGGCCAGCGTGGGATCCGGGGCAACGTTGAAGAATGTGGTGTGGGTAATGCCCATCCCGTCAAGCTTATCGGTGATCGTTTTGGTGTATCCGTTCTGATACAGGAACGTGTCGGTGACGATAAAGGCCTTTTTCTTGTTCAGTACGGTCTTCAGCTCGTCGAGAGCGACCGGCAGGCAGCCTTTTTTCAGATAAACCTTCTGCGGGGCGCGGAACCAGAGCATATTCTCTCTCCTCTCGGCAACGGTTTTGATGTTGAGCAGATGCTTTACACCGACGTTTTCAGAAACCGAATTGCCGCCCCAGGAGCCGCAGCCCAGTGTCAGCGACGGAGTCATATTGAAGTTATACAGATCTCCCAGGCCGCCGTGGGAGGAGGGGCAATTGACAATAATGCGGCAGGTCTTCATCCGGGCGGAAAACGCGTCCAGCTTTGCCTGTTCGGTGCCGGTGTTCAGGAAGACGGAAGAGGTATGGCCGTAGCCGCCGTCCGCAACGAGGCGTTCTGCCTTGCACAATGCGTCTTCAAAGTCCTTCGCGCGGTACATGGCGAGCAGGGGAGAAAGCTTTTCGTGGGCAAATTCCTCGGAGATATCGACGCTTTCCACCTCGCCGATCAGAATTTTGGTGCTTTCGGGAACCGTCAGACCGGCAAGCGCGGCGATCTTATAAGGATACTGGCCGACGATCTTTGCGTTGACGGAGCCGTTGATCAGAATGACCTTGCGGATTTTCTCCAGCTCTTCTTTGTTCAGGAAATAGCAGCCGCGTTTCTGGAATTCCTTTTTCACGGCGGAATAGACGCCGTCCAGAACGATGACGGACTGCTCCGAAGCGCAGATCATGCCGTTGTCAAACGTTTTGGAATGGATGATCGAGTTGACTGCCAGCAGAATATCGGCGGTGTCGTCAATGATCGCAGGGGTGTTGCCGGGGCCGACGCCGAGCGCCGGTTTGCCGGAGGAATAGGCAGCCTTTACCATGCCGGGGCCGCCGGTTGCCAGAATGATGTCGGCTTCACGCATGACGAGGTTGGTCATCTCCAGCGAGGGAACATCGATCCAGCTGATGATGCCTTCCGGAGCGCCGGCGGCAACGGCAGCCTCCAGCACAATTTTTGCTGCGGCAATGGTGCAGCCTTTTGCGCGGGGGTGTGGGCTGATGATGATGCCGTTGCGGGTCTTCAGCGCGAGCAGCGTTTTAAAAATTGCGGTGGAAGTCGGGTTTGTCGTCGGGATCACAGCGGCGATCACGCCGAGCGGCTCGGCGATCTTTTTCGTTCCGTAAACGGTGTTTTCTTCGATCACGCCGCAGGTTTTGGTGTCCTTGTAAGCATTGTAAATATACTCGGCAGCAAAATGGTTTTTGATGACCTTGTCTTCCACGATGCCCATGCCGGTTTCTTCCACTGCCATTTTGGCAAGCGGAATGCGGGCTTTGTTGGCGGCGATCGCAGCGGCGTGAAAAATTTTATCGACCTGTTCCTGCGTATACGCTGCATAAATTTTCTGTGCTTCATGCAGCTTTGTGAGAGCGCCTTCCAGCGTTTCCACGCTGTCCACGATGGCATACGTCTTTTCGTTTGTCATAGTCAGCTTACTCCTTTATCGTTTCATTTGTGATCTGCTTTTTTTCAAAAAGCAGGGCGGAAAGATTGCAGACACAGCTGTTGATAGTATGCCCGGAGAGCGTGAGGAAAGTGTCTGAAATCTTTGTTAATTATTTAACGTTAATATTTTAACATACTTTTTCAGGGATTGGAAATATATATTATAATATGCTCGTATATATTTTCATACATATGAATTCAGAGGAAAACGCTGCTCTGTTCCGAATCGTTCAGCGGAACACGCAAAAACCGGCCCCGCTTTTCGGCTGCAGCAGGGAGCAGTTCAATGAACCGGCTTGTAACGGTTCACAAAACAAGAACCGCAGCCGGACATGCACGCATCGTGTCACAGCTGCGGTTCTTTTGGGCAGCGCCCGGATCATCGGAATCCGGCTTTAAAATCGATCCATACCGGCAAAACGGCGCTTAGCGGCGGATCCAATGATCCAAAAACTCCATCTGCTCCTTTGTATGGAACCAATGTTCCCCGTTCTCCATCACGGTGACCTCCGCCCCGGTCTGCTCGGCAAATGATTGAATCGTATCGATGGATTGCAGATGGTCTTTGCTTCCGTATAAAATTCTTGTCGGAACATTCCACGAAACAGGATGGCTTCTGACCCAGGAAAGATACTCCCAGGATAAAGTCTCGCCGAAGGCGGTTTCTATGTGTCCGCGTTCCTTCAGATCCTCCTCTGCGGCATTTGCCCACTGCAGCATATCAGAGATCAGTTTTTCCATATTCACGACCGGCGAGATCAAATATGCCTGCTCAATCTTTCTGTCACCCAATGCATGCAGAGAAAAAAACGCTCCGATGCTGTTTGCGATAATGCTCACCGCATCATGCTCTTTGCAAAACGAATCATAGAACCGAGCAAACTCTTCTTTTGCCTCCCATGGTGTTTCAGACCGGTAGTCAAAGCCGGTCACCTCGTACTCGGGAAAAAGTGTTTTGTAATGATCGGCTTCTCCGGCGTTTCCGCCTTTTCCGTGAATATAGATCAATCCTTTTTTCATCTGCTGCACCTCACCCTGAGTCAATCATCCTGTTATCGGATGTCTTTTAAAAAAATCTTTCGCTCCGGCCAGGGAAAATCTCCGTTCTCCGCTTCCGAGCCTGTGCCGTAATAAAAAGGCATCCAGCGGATCATGCTGAATACCAAAAGAGATTATTCCTGATCAAACACCCGTTCCAACTCCACGAAGCAGCCTTGCAGCACATTCACCTTCGCAATGTCGCTTCCGGTGTAATACTCCGATGCACGGTAATGCCCCCCATCCAGCAGGAACACCTGAATGCTTTTCTCTGCCGGGTCTACGATCCAATACTCCCGCACGCCCGCTCTCTGATACAGATTGAGTTTTACGAGCCGATCGGTGCGGGCTGTGGACGGTGAAAGGATCTCTGCGATCATGTCCGGAGCACCCTTGCAGCCGTGCTCGTCGAGCTTTGAGGAATCGCATACAATGCTGATATCAGGCTCTACGACCGTATCGGAAGCGTTATCCGGCGTGTCTGCATCATCCAGCACACGGACAGCGAACGGAGCTGCATAGACCCTGCAGCGCTTACCTTCAAGGTAATTATGAATCTGTGCATAGATCGCTCCGCTGACCTCCTGATGAATCCGGGACGGTGCAGCCTGCATCGTGATCGCTTCCCCATCGATCAACTCGGTACGGTCATTCTCTTCCCACGCAAGATAGTCCTCGAACGTGTACCCGCTCCTGTTCTGCGGCAATGGCATTGCATTATTCCTCCTTTACAGTATCGGCTTCATCCACATACTCCATGATATCGCCGGGCTGGCAGTTTAACGCCTTGCAGAGGCTTGCAATCGCTTCCGTTGTTACGGTTCTGCCCTCTCGCAGCTTTTGCAGTGTGGTTTCCGACACAATCTTTTCTTTTCTAATTCGATACGTTGTGAGTCCCCTCTGCTTCATCATCGCAAATAGCTTTTCATAATGAATCGGCAATATAAGCACCGTCCCTCTAAAATCATATATTATCCTGCTTAAATATAACAAATAATATGCTACTTTTCAAGAGTATATATTATACATCTTTTTAGTAGTATGTTTGTGCATTCTGTCAATTGGATATGCTCTTTATAAATAGTATAATATAATCACAGGTTAAGGAAAGCGCCCCGGATCGCCGAAAGCATCCGAAATGCCGGGCAATATCCTTGTGAGAAAGGCACAATAGTCAAGAAGATTCCCGGCAGGGAAGCGCATCCAGACCTAAGGGCAGCAAGCGAGGGCGGAAAGGAGACCGCTTATGACGTCACGAGAGTTTGAACAGCTCCCTCGCAGTATCTGCAAACAGCTTTTTGAAGAATATAAAAAGCGCCTGACTGCTGGAACAGACAGACGCTGAATGCAAAGACCAACCTAACCACTTAAAGAAAAGCCTTCCTTACTGCTCCATTTTATCATGAACAGAAGTAAATTGCAATCTCCAAATTCCGTTTTGTTGTTCTTTTGGCTGTAATACCACAAATTTTGCATCGACTTTTGAAAGCAGTGACTGATTTTGATACGAAATGCACTCCCTCTGGATTTTCTGTTAAAAGGTTCGAGGAATCGTTAAAAGGTGCACATCCAAAAATCTCAATACGATTGGAAATGAAAGCCCTCAATAAACTGGAAGTTGTCCAAGCCAATCAGATTTTTTTTGTTGTCAACTCGCAAAATGTTGGAACAAGGCCAGCCCGCAGAGATACTGTCTGGGAAGCAATATGAGAGAGTGCTGTGCCTGAGTAAGGCACTTTTCCATGATTCAAGATCTCCTGTGTGAGTGCAGACAGGGCTGAAATAGCATAGCCTTTGCCCTCGGCAAAGGAATTAACACCCATTTCCCACATCCGTTCGCTGTTCGCCGTTGC
>JAQXJH010000100.1 GCA_029008595.1 Bacillota bacterium | reverse complement strand
CGCATGTTCCTCGCTGTAGAATCCGACTTCGGCGCAGGCTTTTTTCTTGTTGTTGACATAAACGCGGGAGGCGGGGTCATCCCCGACGATCACGACCGCAAGCCCGGGCACGATCCCCTGTTTTTTCAGTTCTGCGGTTTCCTCTGCAACGCGCGCCTTCACTTGTGACGAAACAATTTTTCCGCTGATCAATTTTGCCATAACGTATTCTTCCTTTCATCTGAAAACAAAAAACGCGTCCGCCCGGAACTGCTCCCGGGCGGTTCGCGCAAAAAAGCAACGCTTACTCGCTCTTTTCTTCGGGATCCGTCTCAGACGGTTCCGCCTGCGCTTCGGCATCCGCTTCCTGCACAGGTTCTTCTTCCTCTGCGCCATTTTCTTCTTCACCGGCATTTTCCGAATCGGCAAGCGCATCCGTCTCCGTAAATGCTTCGTCATCGACCAGCTTGCGGGCAGGCACCTTTTTGCCAGCCTTTTCTTCGGCCTTTTTCGCCTTTGCTGCGGCGATCTCTTCGTTCTGCAGCCGGAGTCCTTCCTCACCGAACACGCTGCGGCGCTTGCGGAAAACGATCAGCAGAATGACGCTGGTGATCACAAAGATCCCCGCAAGAAAACGCGAAATACGGTACGGTCCCATCATCAGGCTGTCGGTGCGCAGCTCTTCGATCCAGAAACGGCCGAAGCCATACCACAGCATGTAAAGCAGAAAGATCTGGCCGTCGTACTTCTTCCATTTCTTAGAGAACAGGTGCAGCAGCAAAAAGCCCAGCAGGCACCAGATGGATTCATAAAGAAAGCACGGATGTACCGGCAGGGACGGATTGACGGTGACGCCCTGCGCCGCCAGAGTCGACTGCACCGAGGCAAGATAATCGTGCGTCGCCTGGCTGTACATTCCCCACGGAAGCGTCGTGTTGCAGCCGAACGCCTCCTGGTTTGTAAAGTTGCCCCAGCGCCCGATTCCCTGACCGATCAGGAAGCCCAGACTTGCCAGGTCCAGCATGGCAAGCGGATGCACCTTACGCCATTTGCAAAGGAAATAGCCTGCCAGCATTCCGGCGATGATCCCGCCGTAGATCCCCAGTCCGCCTTCATAAATCTTGAGCATATCCCAGAATGGGCGCCCGGCATATTCGCTGAAGTTGAAAATCACATAATATGCTCTTGCGCCGATAATGCCGATGATCACGCTGAGAAAGACCACATCGGTCATACGGTCGCCGTCGATGCCGAAGCGCTTCGCGTTTCTGAACGCATAAAGCAGCGCCAGCAGAAGCCCGAGACCGATCAGGATCCCGTACCAGCGGATCTCAAACTGCCCGATGGAAAAGGCAACCGCGTTAATGTCCAGCGAAAGCCACGGCGAGCCGCTGGAGCCGAAAGAGACCGTTCCGGAAAAACCGTTCATAGCTTTGTACCATTCCTTTTCTGAGAATTGTTTATGAAAACAGGCGACCGGCACACAGAAGACCTGTGTCCTCCCGCGCACCATGAGGCCTGTTTGGCCGACAGCATTACCGGCAGACAACGGAAAGCGCGGAAAACCGCTCGTCAAGCTGCTCGTTCAGGCGGCGCAGAACATCCTCCCGCGTTACCTGCAGCGCCAGCTCAATTTCTTCTCCGAACCGGCGGCCGGAAAACGCCGCTTCCGTCATCTGGTTTGCGATCGCGCCCGCATTGCCGAGCGCAGATACCGCCCGGCCGTACACCGTGCGGCGCGCACATTCAAACGTTTCGGGATCGATCCCCTCGCGGCGCAGCCGGACGATCTCTGCTTTGATCTCCTCCGCTGCGCGGTCCGGCTCGCGGGATTCCCCGCCGAAAAGCACCGCCGCATAGCCGGGGCCTTCAAAATATTCACATCCGAAGCTGGAATTGATCCATCCGCGATCCAGCAGCCGGCGGTAAAGCGGCGAAGATTCCGAAGCAAGCAGCTCCAGCAGGATATCGGTTTCCACCATGCTGCGGGACGATGCGCGCGACGGAGCCAACTCCTTGAAGCCCAGCTGAAACAGCGGCACCGCAACGGGGAAATGCTGTTCCACCCGGCTTTTCACCACCTGCCGCGGCTCTTCCGGGAACACGCTTTCGGGTTTCCCGTCCGTTCTGCCGAAACGGATCCACCGGTCCGCCATGGCAAAAACGGCTTCCGCCTCTACATTCCCCGCAACACAGAGCACCATGTTTTCCGGCCGGTAGAAGGCATGATAACAGCGGTAAAGAAGGCCGGCGTCGATCTTTGCAATGGATTCCACCGTTCCCGCAATATCTGTCCGCACCGGATTGCGGTGATACAGCGCTTCCAGCAGATTCCAGACGACGCGGCGCTCCGGATCATCCAGACACATCCGGATCTCCTGCCCGATGATGCCCTGTTCCTTCTGCACCGTTTCGGCGGTGAAATAGGGCGACTGCACAAAATCCAGCAGGATCTCCAGCGAAGCTTCAAAGTTCTGGGAACAGGAAAACAGATAGCATGTTTTATCAAAGGAGGTGTAGGCGTTGGCGCTGGCGCCCGTTCTGGCGTAGCGCGCAAACGCATCTTCATGTTCATTTTCAAACAGCTTGTGCTCCAGAAAATGCGCGATCCCCGCCGGAACCTCGGCAGGCTGTTCTTCTCCCGGCATACGGAAGCAATTATGCACCGAACCGTACGCGGTGCCGAAAATGGCATACGCCGAGGAATAGCCTTTTTTCGGGCAGACAAACACACGCAGCCCGCTTTCATGCTCCGCAGCAAAAACGGTATCGCCGCAAACCGCATATTGCGTCTTATTCTTCATCTTCGGCGCCGCCTTTCCTGTTGGGATCCGTTCCCGCGAGCAGAAAAACTGCTCCCGGGCGCAGCGCATTGGCTGCGGCAACGATCTGTTCCCGCGTGACCGACCGGATTTTCTGCTCGGTCTGCTCCGGCAGCTCCGGTTTTGGCAGCATACACTGCTGCTGCAGCCATTCGTCCAGCCCTGCGGGAGAATCGGAAACCGTCCGGAAGCTGTCGCATACGCTGCGGCGCGCATTTTCCAGCTCTTCATCGGTAAAATCGCCGTTTTGCAGCGCGCGGAGCTGGCGGAGGATCTCCTCTTCAGCGCGGGCAGCGTTCTGCTCCTCTACGCCGCTTTCCACCAGCAGGATCCCCTTTGCGCGCACAAAATGTGCCGAACAGTAGTAGCAAAGGCTCAGCTTTTCCCGCACGTTCAGAAAAAGCCGGGAATGCGGCGTTCCGCCGAACAGCGCACAGAAGAGCCGCATCGCGGGAACCGTTTCATCCGGCTCCGCCGCCGTGCTGCAGAAGCCCATCACCATTTTACACTGAGAAAGCTCCGAACGCTCGATGCTGCGGCAAACGGTTTTCCCGCCGCGCGGCAGCTCTGTCCGGCAGGCGGCAGGCTCGCGCACCCCGACTGCCTGCAGCTCTTCGGCAAATCCCATTGCCGCTACGCGGACCGCTTCGGTGCCGACCGCCGTAATGCGGATCTGCGCCGTATGCAGAAGGTTTTTCCACGCGGCAAATACATCCTGCGGAGTCAGCGCCGTCAGTTGTTCCTTTGTCCCCAACCGGCCGCAGGCATAAGCTTCGCCGCGGCAAAGCAGCTCCTCCGCGCGTTTTTTGGCATAGATCCGCTTATCGTTGAATTCCGAATCCAATTCCTCACACAGCTGGCGCCGTTCCTGCTCCAGATCCTCCGTGCGGAACACGCCGTTTTCCAGCGCCGGGCGAAAGATCATATTCCGCAGCAGCGCAGCGCCCTTTTCCGCCAGCTTTTCACCATCCGGCGCATAACGGTCGTCCAGCAGGGAAAGCGTAAACGTGAGCGCCTGTGTTTCTCCGATTTTGCGGACACGGCCGCCGACCCATGCGCCGTACAGCATCGCAAGCCGCCGGTTCAGCGACGTAAAATCGGGGCAGTCCGCGCAGGCTCTCGTCAGGATCCCCGGCAGCATCGCGTTGGCAGACGCGGTTTCTTCCCGGAGCGGCGTTAAAAAACTGACCGTGATCCGCGCGGTTTTATAGCGCAGATCCGGCAGATAAAGCAGCTGTGCACCGCTGCAAAGAGTGATTTGCTCCAAAATATCCACATTCCTTCCCGTCGATTTTCGGAATTCGTATCGCATTCAGAATCCGTTCCGTTTTTTGTGCAGCCCCGGAATCCACGGTTACCTTGTGCTCAAAGCATTGAAATATGCTTTATTCTACCACAATTTTTCTCCTGATGCAATGGCGCTTGTCATTTTGCCCTTCATCCATTATAATGGTTTTATTTGGTGCACCGGTGTGCTGCCGGTGCGTGCGGAGGGATCACGATGTTTGCAAAGCTCAACAGCATGGGCATCTTCGGAATGGATGCGTATCCCGTTTCGGTCGAGACCGATCTTTCGCAGGGGCTGCCGTCCTTTGACGTTGTCGGCCTGCCGGACGCTTCGGTGCGCGAATCGCGCGAGCGGGTGCGGGCGGCGATGAAAAACTGCGGGCTGGATTTCCCCGTCAGCCGCATCACGATCAATCTTGCCCCCGCCGACATCCGCAAGGAAGGCCCGATCTACGACCTGCCGTTCCTGCTCGCACTGCTGCTTGCCACCGGGCAGATCGACGCTTCGCTGGAGGGCTGCGCGTTTGTGGGCGAGCTTTCGCTTTCCGGCGAGGTGCGGCGTGTCAACGGCGTGCTTTCCATGGCGCTGAAGGCAAAGGAATGCGGTCTGCACTCGCTTTATGTCCCTGCGGCCAACGCCGCCGAGGGCGCGATCGTGCAGGGGCTGAAAGTGTACCCGGTGCGGCATCTTGAGGAGCTGCTGCGCCATCTGCGCGGCGAACAGGCGCTGGAGCCTGCCGCCTTTGACCTTTCCCGGCAGGCGGCTGCCGCTTCTGCGCCCGATTTTTCGGAAGTCCGCGGCCAGCAGGAGGCCAAGCGCGCGCTCGAGATCGCTGCCGCCGGCGGGCACAATGTGCTGCTGATCGGCCCGCCCGGCTCCGGGAAAAGCATGCTTGCCAAGCGGATCCCCTCGATCCTGCCGGAAATGACGTTTGAAGAATCGATCGAGACCACGCGCCTGCATTCGATCGCCGGAACGCTGACCGACGACACGCCGCTGATCACCGTCCGGCCGTTCCGCGCGCCGCACCACACGATCTCGCCGGCCGGGCTTTCCGGCGGCGGAACGATTCCGCACCCGGGGGAGATCTCTCTGGCGCACAACGGCGTTCTGTTTCTGGACGAGCTTCCGGAATTTTCCCGCGCGGCAATGGAGATCCTCCGCCAGCCGATCGAGGACGGAAAGGTGACGATCTCCCGCGTTTCCGCAACGTATTCCTACCCCTGTTCCATCATGCTGGTTGCGGCAATGAATCCCTGCCCCTGTGGGTACTTCGGCCATCCGACCCACCCCTGTTCCTGCTCGTCACAGGCCGTTGCGCGGTATCTCGGCCGCGTTTCCGGGCCGCTGCTGGACCGGCTCGACCTGCATGTTGAAGTTCCTCCCGTCGATTATGCGTCTCTTTCTTCGGCGCAGCCGGCGGAAAGCAGCGCTGCGATCCGTTCACGCGTCAACGCGGCGCGGAAGCTGCAGCAGCAGCGCTACCGCGGCACAGGGATCACCTGCAACGCGCGTCTGACCTCTGCGCTCCTGCGCGAAAGCTGCCCCATGACCGAGCGCGCCGAAGCTCTGATGCACCGCGCCTTTGACCGGCTCGGGCTTTCCGCACGGGCCTACGACCGCATTCTGAAGGTCGCGCGCACGATCGCCGATCTGGATGGCTGCGAGGTCATCGACGGCGTTCATGTCGGCGAGGCGGTGCAGCACCGCAGTCTGGACCGCAAATACTGGCCCGGCGAAAAATAACAGCCATCCGGCGGAAAACGCAGACCGCCGCAAAAATAACATGGAAAGGATGCTTTTATTATGATCACACACATCGTTTTCTGGAAGCTGATCGACGACGAACAGCATAACGCGGAGGAAAACGCCGCGCGCATCAAACGCGGGCTGGAAGCACTGGTCGGCGTTGTCCCGGGGCTACTTTCCGCTCAGGTTGGGCAGGCAATGAACCCCGCCGGTGAATACGACCTTTGCCTGCTGAGCACCTTTGAGGATGCCGCTTCGCTCAAAGCATACCGCACCAATCCCGATCATGTAAAGGTGGCGGATTTTGTGCACACGGCCGTTTCCGCGCGGACTGCGCTCGACTTTGAAAACGACAATATTCTGGACAGCGGCATCGATCCCTACGTTTTTTAATTCAAAAGCGCCAAAAAGACACGCGGTTTTCCCGTCAGATTTCACGACACTTCGCGCAAAATTTACAATTTCATCCTTGCATCTTCCAAAAGAAAGCGGTACAATAGGATGCATCGCCGCAGCGGCATCTTCGTTTCAGAACGCAGCGGCATGTACGATGAACTGTCTGTTCCAACCCGTTTTCGGGGGTTCCTGTAAGGAGTGGTTCCTATCAACGGACGCAATCAACAACAGAAAAAAAACAAAAGCTCCGGCAAGCGCATCGCTCTGCGCGCCGCAGCGTGCTTTCTTTCCGTACTCTTCTTTCTTTCTGCCGCCGGCATCCTGTATGTACGCTCCATGCTCGGCAAAGTGCAGCACAATGTGATCGAAGGAAACGAATCGCTCACCCTTTCCGAGATCTACGGCGACGATGTTTCCTTTGCCGACGTGCCCGATTCGATCGAAGCGATTCAGGATTCCCGCAAGCAGTATGAAGCGATCCAGAGCGTGGAACTGCTGCAGGCGGATTATATTCAGAACATTCTTCTGATCGGTTCCGACACCCGCCAGAGCGGCACCGTCGGCAACGCCGATTCCATGATCCTCGTCTCCATCAATCATCACACAAAAAAGATCCACCTGATCTCCCTGATGCGCGCCATGTATGTCCGGATCCCGAAATCCACAGGCGCCCAATGGGGCATGCTGAATGCGGCAGTCCCCTGGGGCGGGCCGGAGCTGCTGGCAAAAACGATCGAAAACAATTTCCGTGTCCGGGTAGACGATTATGCGCTGGTGGATTTCAGCGGCTTTTCGCGGCTGGTCGATCTGGCCGGCGGGCTGGATCTGACGCTCACCGCCGCAGAAGCCGCCTACCTGACGAACGACCGGGAATGCTCCGGCTCTTTTCAGGCCGGCCTCGCACATCTGGACGGCAGACAGGCGCTTTCCTACGCCCGGATGCGCCACACGGACAACGACTTCAAGCGCACCGGCCGCCAGCGCACGGTGATCGAGCTGATGCTGAAAAAAGCGTTTTCCATGAATCTTTCCCAGCTGCATTCCTTCGCTTCCGAGCTGCTGCCTCTGATCAATACCAGCCTTTCGGAGGGTGAGATCCTCTCCATGATCGGTATGGTTGCCGATCTTTCTTCCTATGAGATCGACCAGATGATGCTTCCGGTAGAAAACGAAAGCGGCGAAACGTATGAGGGCCTGATGTATGTCAACGGTATGGAGGTCTATAAGGTCGATTACTACACAAACGTGACCGCTTTGCGGAATCTGATCCTCGGGAAATGACCCTTTTCCCGCATACGGAAAAAACATCCCGGTTCCGGCTTTGAACAAGTCGGAACCGGGATGTTTGCTGTCGGAGATTTACCGCTCCTCCCACAGAACGATCCTGCCCTGCTGCAGCGTCTGCGGCACACAGATGATCCGCTGATTTTCCGAGCCGCGGAATTTCAGCCGGATATTTTTTTTCTCCTCAACAAATTCACCGTCCACCAGAATATCCAGACAGCGCAGCAGCTCCAGCGCAGTCTGTCGTTCGCCGACCCGCCCTGCCAGGATCTCTTCCATCAGATACCCCGTATAGCACCAGATCGTCTTTTCCGGAAATTCCGCGCGCACCTTTCTGCAAAGCTGCAGCAGCGCGGGCTGGTTCTGCGGCTCAAACGGTTCCCCGCCCAACAGGGAAAGCCCGTTGACATATTCCGGCGCAAGCGACGCCAGGATTCTGTTTTCTTCCTCTTCGCCGAACGGATCCCCGTAATTGAAATCCCACGCCACCGCGTTGAAGCAGCCCTTGCAGCGGTGTGTGCAGCCACTGACAAACAGCGACGTTCTGACGCCGGTTCCGTTTGCGATGTCACAGTATTTGATCGCAGCGTAATTCAATCCGATTTCTCCTGTTCTGCCGCATTCTGCGGCTGCAAAAACCGGCCGGACGTTCATCCGGCCGGTTATCCGTTGTTTTTTACAGGTGCAGCACGCGTTCCCTGATCTCCTGCGTGCGGCCCTGATTCCAGTACTGCGTACCGATATAACCGCAGGTGCGGCGGGCAACATTCATTTTGCTCTGATCGGTGTTGCCGCAGTTCGGGCATTTCCAGATCAGCTTTCCGTCTTCCTCTTCGATCTGAATTTCGCCGTCAAAGCCGCAGACCTGACAATAGTCCGACTTGGTGTTCAGCTCTGCATACATGATATGCTCATAGATGAACCGGATCACCTGCATGACCGCTTCCAGATTGTTCTGCATGTTCGGCACTTCAACATAGCTGATCGCGCCGCCCGGAGAAAGCGCCTGGAACTGCGATTCGAAGGCGAGCTTGGTGAATGCGTCGATCTTTTCGGTCACATGGACATGGTAGCTGTTTGTAATATACCCTTTGTCGGTACTGCCTTCAATGATGCCGAAGCGCTTCTGCAGACTCTTTGCAAATTTATAGGTGGTCGATTCCAGCGGAGTTCCGTAGAGGCTGAAATCAATATTGTGCTGCGCCTTCCAGCCTTTGCAGGCGTCGTTCATGTGCTGCATCACATTCAGAGCAAACGGTGTTGCGCTCGGATCGGTGTGGGATTTGCCCGTCATATACTTCACGCATTCATAAAGCCCGGCATACCCGAGCGAAATGGTGGAGTAGCCGCCGTACAGCAGCTTATCGATCGGTTCGCCCTTTTTCAGGCGGGCCAGCGCACCGTACTGCCAGAGGATAGGCGCCGCGTCCGAAAGCGTTCCCTTCAGCCGTTCATGGCGGCAAAGCAGCGCGCGGTGGCAAAGCTCAAGCCGCTCATCAAAGATCTTCCAGAACTTTTCAACGTTTCCTCCGGAGGAAAGCGCCACATCGACCAGGTTGATCGTCACGACGCCCTGGTTGAAACGGCCGTAATATTTCGGCTGATTCGTTTCGGGATCGACATACGGCGTCAGGAACGAACGGCAGCCCATGCAGGTGTAGCACTGCCCGTGGCCGTTTTTGTCCACCTTCAGCTGCTTCATGATCTTTTCGGAAATATAGTCCGGAACCATGCGGCGCGCCGTACATTTTGCCGCCAGCTCGGTCAGATAATAGTATGGGGAATCCGGATGGATATTATCCTCTTCCAGAACATAGATCAGCTTCGGGAACGCCGGAGTGACCCATACGCCCGCTTCGTTTTTAACGCCCTGATACCGCTGCTGCAGCGTTTCTTCAATGATCAGCGCAAGGTCTTTCTTTTCCTGTTCATTTTTCGCTTCGCCCAGGTACATGAAAACGGTAACGAACGGCGCCTGGCCGTTGGTCGTCAGCAGCGTGACCACCTGATACTGGATCGTCTGCACGCCGCGGCGGATCTCTTCCCGCAAGCGGGACGCCACCATCTGCTCAATCTTTTCTTCCGGCACCGCGATCCCGAGGTCGTCCATTTCCGCCTGCACCGCACGGCGGATCTTTTCACGGCTGATCTGAACGAACGGCGCCAGATGCGTCAGCGAGATCGACTGGCCGCCGTACTGGTTGCTCGCCACCTGCGCAATGATCTGCGTTGCAATGTTGCAGGCGGTGGAAAAGCTGTGCGGCTTTTCGATCATCGTGCCGGAAATGACGGTTCCGTTCTGGAGCATATCCTCCAGATTGACCAGATCGCAGTTGTGCATATGCTGCGCGTAATAGTCGGTATCATGGAAATGGATGATCCCTTCGTTATGCGCATCGACGATATCCTGCGGCAGCAGAATGCGCGTGGTGATATCTCGGCTGACCTCGCCGGCCATATAATCACGCTGTACGCTGTTGACCGTCGGGTTTTTATTGGAATTTTCCTGCTTGGCCTCTTCATTGTTGCATTCGATCAGGCTGAGGATCTTGTCGTCGGTCGTGTTGGATTTGCGGACAAGGTTGCGCGTATAACGATAGGTAATATAGCGCTTTGCAACCTCATAGGCGCCGTTTGCCATAATATGCTTTTCCACCAGATCCTGGATCTCTTCCACGCCGGGTGCACGGCCGAGCGCCTGGCAGGCGTTCTCCACCGCCTCGGCGATCCTGCGGATCTGCATGGGCGTCATCCGTTCGCTTTCCTCCACCGTGTCGTTCGCCTTGCCGACCGCCACCATGATCTTGGTAATATCGAACGCTGCCTCGGTACCGTTTCTTTTGATGATCTTCATCCGCTTCACAATCCTTTCCTCTTCGCTGCATACCCGCGCTGCATTTTGTTGCTTTTTCGTGCTGTAAAGCCTTTTTTGTGAAACACAAGATATTGTGTTTCACAAGCTGTTTTTGTGCTTTCGGAATCAATCAATAGTGCCTTATTATCTTAGCACGCATTCTGCAGGCTGTCAATAGAGGATTTACCGGATTTCTGTTTTTCATTCGCCGGTACAGCTCCGATCCTGTCGGAACCGCGCCGGATCAGGCGGATCGCGCGGATTTTTCCCGGCGGAGAACCGCCGTCACGAAAGGGTGTTCACCGGAACGCCCGCTCGCCGTTCACGATGACCTCCCCGCGGGAAGCCGGGTCATCGCGGATCAGTTCGCCGAGCTGCGGCACGGCGATCGTTCCGCGCAGCGGATTTTTGATGCTGTCGACCGGCGCCGTCAGCGTGGCCTCCACCTCTGATTTTTCAAAGCAAAGGTCGGCGCCGGTCAACTCGCAGTTGATCAGCCGCAGATTGGTGCAGTAGCAAAGCGGCTGCGTCCCCGTAATTCTGCAGTTGATCAGCGTCAGATGATCGGAATACCACGCAAGATATTCTCCGTTGACGACGGAATTGCGCACCGTGACGTTTTCGGAATGCCAGAACGCATCCTTTGTATTCAGCACGCAGTTTTCCAGTTCGGCGCCGCGCACATACTGAAAGGAATATTTGCCGCGCAGCTCAAGCCCGCTGCAGAACACCTGCTCGCTGCGCATCAGAAAATATTCGCTTTCCGCCGTGCAGTCCTCCATTCTCAGGTTGCGCACCGACCAGCCGAATTCCGGCGAAACAATATCGCACCCTGTCAGCGCGGCGTCTCTGCATTCGCGCAGCGCCTTGATCCCGTGCAGCCGGCTGTCCGAAACGGAAATATGGTCGGAATACCAGAGCGCCGCGCGGCAAAGCGGAGTCAGCTCCGTGTTTTCGATGGTGATGTAATGGTCGTGCCAAAACGGGTAGCGCAGATTGCAAAAGCAGTTTTGCACCGCCACATCCGTGCATTCCTTCAGCGCGCTTTCTCCGTCGGCGGGGCCGTCGAAGCGGCAGTCCGACAAAACGATCCCGCATCTGCCGTAAAACGCGCGTTCCTCATCGAACGCTTGACCGGTAATTTTTTCAGGCTGTTTCATTCCTGCAAGTCACACCTTTTTGATAAAAATAGCGGTCCGTTCCGCGCGGACCGTTTCTCTTTTTTCAGTATAATCCTTACAGTCAGCTCTAAGTCAAGCGGTTTCCGTTATTTTGCCTGATAAACGCGCCCGTGTACGCGGGATCGCAAAATCGCATGTTTCCAAAGCTACTCTTCCCTGCCGCCTGACGGCGGCGTCTTTTCCTTTTCCTCGCGGAACAGCAGCACAACAAAATCGTGCGACGTCACCGTTCCGTGAAAAACGGTAAAATCGTCGACCCAGCAGCGCAGATCCAGATCATAGACGAACGGGCGCCATCCGTCGGCAGCGCGCACGGCAAACGGCTTCGGCGCCCTGTCGCGCACTGCGTAAAGCTCTTTGCCCGGGCGTTCCCAGACAGGCTTGCGTTCGTAATTCTGAAGATAGGCAATCACGGTTTTCCCGTCCGCACAGGTTTTCTGCCGCATCCGGTAGCCTTTTGGCACCTCCAGCCGGATCCCGCCGCGCACCTGTTCCGGGCGGTTTGTTTTATATTCCTGCGGAGAAAGCGTCAGGTCGTAATCGAGGCCCTCTTCCTGCAGCTCGACCGTCTGACGCAGCAGCTGCAGAAAGAGCGGGTCGGTGTACTGACAGCAAAAGCGGTGCTTCCCGTCCTTTGCTTCCGTATCCGGACACCATTTCATCCCGCCGAAAGCACATTCCTCTGCGCCGTGTTGGGTCAGAAACTGCATCCGGGCGCGCAGCGGCCGGATATCGATCCCGAGCGCCGGCTTTTTCCGGCCGAGCGTTCTGCCCTTCAGGCGCTGCAGAACCGCGTGTACGCTGCGGTATTCTCCGCGGCTCTGCGCCAGACGTGCAATCACTCCGGGCGCGCCCGAAAGCAGCGAAAACCAGAGGATATCCCGCGCGCAAAGCTGCAGATCCCATTCGGACAGCTGCCCCATATGGCCGCTGCATTCCCATTCGCCGATCATGGCGCAGCCGCCCGCCTGGGCATATTTCAGCGAAAATTCCGCCACGGAAGCAAAGTCTCCTCTGCCGTTCAGATGCCCGCAGAACTGCGGATAAAGGTGAAGGGAATAGAAATCCGGCTGCAGCCGCTTTGTCCAGCAGAGAATTTCATATCCGAAGATTCCGGTTCCCGGGGTGCTGACGCAGACAGGGATCTGCGGCGCAAGACGGCGCACCGTTCGGATCATTTCGGCTCCCCATTCCAGAATTGCCTGTTCGCTTTCCCACGCAAACGTATTGGGACGGGCGGCATACGGCCCGCGCCACCCCATCTCATGAATCAGTTCCAGCGCAAAAATATTGGGGTTTTCCGCGATTCTGGGCAGCAGAAGCTCCAGAAAACGGATGTTGCAGCGGCGGACATCCGGATCCAAAAAATAATTTTCGTAGCTGACCGTACCGCCCGCACCGCTGCAGAAGCGCCTGACATACGGCGGCGCTGCCTCTGCCTCTTCGCGGCTGCAGAACCGTGCGCCGAACATCAGCTGCGCCTTGCTGCTGCAGTAAACGCTCGTTTCGGGCTGTGTGAACAGGTCAAGCTGCGTGCGGATTCCGCAGCTTCCCGCAAGATTGATGTACTCCAGCATCTGGGCAAGCAGCTCCTCGTTCACCTGCCCGCCTCGATCCAGCCCTTCCCACGCATCGTCCACATTGATCCCGCGGGGATACAGATGGATCGCCGTATAGCCCTTTCGCTTCAGCTGTTCAAAAAACCGCTTCCAGTCTTCCGCGGTAAGATTCTGAAACTCCAGCAGGTCGTTTCCGTCCGGGCGGCTGCGCGTCGGGCCGGAGGAAATGATCTCCGCCGGAAAATAGTTTGCAAAAGCTCCGATCGGAAAAAACACATGTTCCCCGTCCGGATCCACAAAATCTCCGTTTTTCAGCATATTATACCCTTCCCCTTTCGCAGAGGCCGCACCGCAGCAGCGCCTGCCGTTCCTCTTCGTGAAAATGAATCACCATACGGATATCATACCGCACAACCTGTCCCGGCGCAATGCATCCGCCCGTTTCTTAACGGCTTTTTAGCACCGCAAAACGCGCTCCCGCTCCGTTTCGTTTCAAATTTGCTCCGGAAAATTACACGCTGCGCCAAAAACTCTCGCGGAATTCGGGTGTTCCCTTGTTTTTTATGAAAAAATCCGCTATACTATGATAATAATATTTTTTGATCGCGATTCTGTAACGGCAGTTTTGTTTTGGGTAAATTGTGAAAGGAACGGTTGCCGCGTCATGAATATTCTGATTGATATCTTCCTGCTTTTATTGATCGCGCTGGTGGTTGCGGCCGTTGCGCGCAAAAACACGGCGCGCGCAGCCATCCGCCTTGCGGCGGTAGCCGCAGCGGCAGCGGGTATGCTGCTGGCGCCGTATCTTTCCCCCGCGGCAGCGCCGTTTTTTGCAGCGCCTGTGCAGCGCAGCGCCGCGGCGGATTTTGCCAGGCTGGCCAACACCCCTGTGCTGAACAGCGCAGAAGAAACATTGGGAAAGATCGACCTGATACAGCTGCAGCAGAAGCAGCCCGAAAAGTTTGCGGAAACGGCAGAAGATTACGGCGTCTCTCCGGAGGAACTGCTGCAGGCTGCAAAAGGAGCGAATGCGCCGGCCACAGAAGCTGCGCTGCTTGGAGAACCGCTGAGCCGCGCGCTGGCACAGGCATGCTGCAGCGCGGTCATCATGCTGGTTGTGCTGCTGCTCGTTCTGGCGGTGCTGAACGCGCTGTTCCGAAGGCAGCGCAAGGCAAAATCAAAGCAGAAGGTCACGGCAGGCTCTGCGGTGATCGGAATTCTGACCGGTCTGGTCGCAGCCGCCTTTATTGCGGTGCCGCTGTTTGAAATGTTCCGCCCGTTTTCGGCGGGGATCCTCGGCACCATGCAGTGGGACGCTGCCTGCGGCAGATCGGTGCTGTACCGCCTGCTGCAGTGGTGCAATCCGCTTGTTTAAGCTTTTGCCGGGAACATCCCGGTTCTGCAGATCGTATCTGCCGGTTTTCCGTGACCGGATCCACAGGAAAGGATGATCTCTGAAATGGGTTATATTCTGGATTTGATTCTGATTGCCGTTCTGATTTTTTTCATCGTGCTGGGACGCCGCCGGGGCGCAATCCGCACCGCGGTGGAATTTTTGGGCTTGTTCGCTGCGGTTCTGGCAGCGATTCTGATCGGGAACGCGCTTTCCGACTGGATCTTCTCGGCGCTGATCCGCGATTCCGTCATTCATTCGGTTCAGTCTGCCATTACAGAAAGCGCCGGGCAGGCTGCGGCAGAACAGCTGCAGCAGGTTCTGGGTGTGCTGCCGGGCTTCGTGCTGAATGCGTCGGATTCCGCGGCGCTTTCCAATGAAGTGTCGGCCGCAATTGCCAAAGGTGCTGCGGACGGCGCCGTCTGGATCGTCGATCAGGCGGTCCGCCCGGTCGTTGTCGCGATGCTGCGTGTCATTCTGGCGGTTTTGCTGTTTATCGTTTTTCTGATCCTGATCCGCTTGCTGGCCAGAATGCTGGATCTGGTCGCGAAGCTGCCGGTGCTGCGTCAGCTGAACCACCTGCTGGGCGGTATCTGCGGCGCATTAAAGGGCGCTGCGGTGATCCTGCTGGTGCTGGCTGTACTGCGTGTTGCGCTCCCGATGGGAAAAACCCCGGGTCTGCTTTCGCAGCAGAATCTGGAACAATCCGTTTTGTTCGGGACGGTTTATGAAAATAATCCGCTGGCCGCCGCGCTGCAGCCGGAGCAGGAATAAGGACAGAATTGAAATGTCAGGAAGGGAGCCTTCGGTTTTACTATGAAAAAGTCGGACGTACTCAATATTCCCAACCTTCTTTCACTGCTGAGGATCCTGATGATCCCTGCGTTTGTGATTTTGTTTTTCAAGGGAGGCCACTATCTTTACTGGGCGGCAGGGGTACTGATCGCCTCGGGCCTGACCGACATGCTGGACGGCGTGATTGCGCGCCATTTTCACATGATCACACCGCTCGGGCAGATGCTGGATCCCGTCGCGGATAAGCTGACCCAGGGGACCATCGGCGTCTGCATGATGATCGCCTATATCAAACAGCCGGCCATCGTTGCGCTGTTTGTCTGCTTTTTCCTGAAGGAATTCGCCATGGGGCTGGGCGGGCTGATCCTGCTGCTGAAAAAAAAGCGCCCCGTTCCGGCGCAATGGTACGGAAAGGCGGCGACCTTTGCCTTTTATATTTCCATTATTATTGTGGTGTTTTCCAAAGCGATCTTTGAATATGATAAGCTGTGGATCGTCTGGGTATTCGTCGGTCTGACAGCGGTTCTGATGCTCTATGCGTTTGTGCGCTATGCGGGGATCTTTGTTCAGATCATGAAGGGAACGTATGTATACAACACGGCTGCTGCTCAGGGAAACACAGCCGACGTCTGACTGTGAAGACCCGCGGTTTTCCGTGCGTCTTCTTTTTCCGCCGGACTTTGCCGGACCAGCAGAGCCGCCGGACTTGTGCGAAAGGATTTGATTATGGCTATGTTATGCAGCAGGTGTAAAAAGCGGCTGGCAGTGGTGTTCGTCTCCACGGGAGCCAACAGCAAGCCGCAGGGACTCTGCGCCGTTTGTGCCAAGGAGCTTGGCATCACGCAGGTAAGCGATATTATGGAGAAAATGGGCATTACGGATGAAATGCTGGAAGAGGCCAGCGAACAGCTGACAGGCCTGATGGGCGAAAACGGCGAAAACGGGCTGCTCTCCATGCTGGGCGTCAACGAAGAAGAGGACGGCGACGGCAGCGAAAGCGACGGGTTCGAGATGGGCGGAGCGCCGACCATGCCGCAAAGCCTGCAGGAGCTGTTCGGACAGAAAAACGGAAAATCGGAAGAAAAAGCCCAGAATACAAAGAACGATAAAAAGCCGCCGCGCCAGAAGCGAAAATACGTTGACGCCTATACCGAAAACCTGACGCGAAAAGCGCGCGAAGGCAAGCTGGACCGCATTATCGGCCGCGATGCCGAAATTGCGCGCACCGTGCAGATCCTGAGCCGGCGCACAAAAAACAATCCGTGCCTGATCGGCGAGCCGGGCGTCGGCAAAACGGCGATCGCGGAAGGGCTGGCGCTGCGGATCGCCGCCGGAGAGGTACCGCTGCGGCTGCAGAGCAAGGAGATCTGCCTGCTCGACTTGACGGCGCTGGTCGCCGGAACCCAGTTCCGCGGGCAGTTTGAAAGCCGCATCAAGGGGCTGATCGAAGAAGTCCGCGCCGCGGGCAACATTATTCTGTTCATTGACGAGGTTCACAATCTGGTCGGCGCCGGAGATTCGGAAGGCTCGATGAACGCCGCCAATATTCTCAAACCGGCGCTTTCGCGCGGAGAGATCCAGGTGATCGGCGCGACGACCTTCACGGAATACCGCAAATATATTGAAAAGGACGCTGCGCTGGAACGCCGTTTTCAGCCGGTGCGCATCAAGGAGCCTTCCATTGAGGACACCGTTCAGGTGCTGGCCGGCATCAAGGACTACTACGAACAGTATCACCGCGTGACTGTTCCCGACGCGCTCCTCCGCGAAGCGGTCGTGCTTTCCGAGCGTTACGTCACAGACCGTTTTCTGCCGGATAAAGCGATCGACCTGCTGGACGAGGCCTGCACCTGCGCGGCGCTGCGGAACCTGAAGATGCGCGATTACGATGCGGCAAGCATCGATCTGGCGAAAAAAGAAAAAGAAGAAGAGGAAATGGCTGCCTCCACCGATCCGATCGATTACGAGCAGCTTGCGCAGCTGCGGGCGGAGATCGCCCGGCTGAAACAGCGAACCGATGCCCTGCGCCCCGAAGCGCTCGGCGCACCGGTCACCGAGGACGACCTTGCGCAGGTGCTGACGCTCTGGACGGGGATCCCGACGGAGAAGATCCGCAGCGGCGAAATGCAGCGGCTGGGGCATCTGGAGGAAGCGTTGAAACAGCGTGTTCTCGGTCAGGACGAAGCGGTGGAAAAGGTGGCTGCTGCCGTGCGGCGCAGCCGTGCCCATATCAGCCCGCGCCGCCGGCCGGCTTCCTTCATTTTTGTGGGGCCCACCGGCGTTGGGAAAACAGAGCTGTGCAAGGCGCTTTCCGAAGAATTGTTCGATACCCCGGAAACACTCATCCGGTTGGATATGTCCGAATTCATGGAAAAGCATTCGGTTTCCCGCATCATCGGTTCGCCGCCCGGCTATGTGGGCTATGACGAAGCCGGTCAGGTGACGGAAAAGGTTCGCCGCCAGCCCTATTCGGTGCTGCTGCTCGATGAGATCGAAAAAGCCCATCCGGATGTGATGAACATCCTGCTGCAGATCCTCGACGAAGGACGCATCACCGATGCACAGGGCCGCACGGTGAATTTTGAAAATACGATCCTGGTGATGACCTCCAACGCAGGAAGCGAACGCAGGGACGCTCTGCTCGGCTTTGGCAAAACACAGGAGTCCGCCGACCGGGAAAAAGCGCTGAAAGCACTCAGCGAATTTCTTCGCCCGGAATTTTTGAGCCGCGTGGACGAGGTGATCGTCTTCCGTTCCCTGAACGAACAGGATTACTGTTCCATCGCAAAGCTGATGCTGAATGAATATGTCGGCGTGCTGAAAGAAAAATCGATCACGTTTGTGTTCGATGACAGCGCCGCAGAATGGATCGCGAAAAAGGCTCTCGGCGGAAAAAGCGGCGCGCGCGATGTCCGCAGCACGATCCGCCGCGAGGTGGAGGACCGGCTGGCCACCGCGCTGATCGCGCAGGGAGATTCGCTCTCCGGCGTGAGCCTGACCGTGGCGGAGGACGGAGAAAGCCTGACGCTGCTGACATTATAATAACTTTCGCCTTCACGCTGTGAAGGCGTTTTTTGTGCTTCAAAAGGAGGAACAAGCGCATGGACGCAAAAAATTACACGGAGATCAACGCAAAAACATGGGATCAATGGGCCGCCGGAGGAATCGAGTGGTCGATCCCGGTCACGCCGGAAGAGATGCGCCGGGCCAGAGAAGGGGAATGGAACGTCTTTCTCACTCCGTGCGTTCCGGTTCCAAAAGAGTGGTTCGGCGGATTAAAGGGGAAAAAGCTTCTCGGTCTTGCGAGCGGCGGCGGGCAGCAGATGCCGATTTTTTTCGGTTCTGGGCGCTCAATGCACTCTGCTCGATTATTCCGACGCACAGCTGAACGCCGACCGGGCAGTTGCCAGGCGGGAAGGCTGCTCCATTGAGATCGTCAAGGGCGATATGACAAAACGGCTGCCGTTCGCCGATGAAAGCTTTGATCTGATCTTTCACCCGGTTTCCAACTGCTATGTGGAAAATGTGCAGCATGTTTGGAACGAATGCTTTCGTGTCTTGAAGCCGGGCGGAACGCTGCTGGCCGGAATGGACAACGGCCTGAATTTTCTGTTTGAGGATATCTGCCGCCTGCCGCTGACCGTGGCCAATGCCCTGCCGTTCAACCCGCTGAAAATGGATCCGGAACGGCTGGAACAGATGGTGCGCAGCGGCGAAGGCGTTCAGTTCTCTCATTCGCTGGAAGAACAGATCGGCGGCCAGCTGAAAGCAGGGTTCCGGCTCTGCGAATTGTATGAGGACCGCGACCGGCCGGGGGAGTGCCGGCTGAGAGAATTTGCCCCGCAGTACCTCGCTACAAGGAGCATCAAGGAAGCGCGGCAGCAGCAGACTCCTTCCTCAACCGTCCGGAACTTTCCTGAAAGACCGACCGCCGCGGCGGAATAACCGGAAAATTTACACATAGAATAACAAGCGGATACGGCTCAAGCAATCTGGAACAAGTCCAAGCAATAAATCAATGTAAAAAAGTTGATAAGTAGGGTAAAATATGCTATTATAATCCTGCCGTATCAAAATATCCGGCGGGATCCCGCCCGCCGGAGAGACGGCTCCCCCTTTTTGCTGGGGGAAATCCGAATTCAGAAAGAAGGTGAAAATCGTGGAAAATCTTCAGATCGAAGCGCTGTTTGATCTTTCCCATACGATCGCCGCTTCGCTGTTTTCCGGCTGCCGCTACCCATGGGAGGTTCTTCCGCAGATCCATGACTACATTCTTGCTCTGGGAAAAACGCTGCCGCCGGAAAAATTCGATTCTCCGGCCGAACATGTGTGGATCGCAAAAAGCGCGTCCGTCGCGCCGAGCGCCAGCATCACAGGCCCCTGCATCATTGACGAGAACGCCGAGGTGCGCCATTGTGCCTTCATCCGCGGCAGCGCCATCGTCGGAAAAAACGCCGTGGTCGGAAATTCGACCGAACTGAAAAACGCGGTCCTGTTCGATTGCGTTCAGGTACCGCATTATAATTACGTCGGCGATTCCGTTCTGGGATACCGGGCGCACATGGGCGCCGGTTCCATCACCTCCAACGTAAAAAGCGACAAAACGCCCGTTGAGATCGGGAACTTCGGCAGCCGCATCGTTACCGGCATGAAAAAGATCGGCGCGATGCTTGGCGACGGCGCAGAGATCGGCTGCAGCAGCGTACTGAATCCCGGCACCGTGATCGGGCGGCACAGCACCGTCTACCCAACCTCCTGTGTGCGCGGCGTGGTGGAGGAAAACTGTATTTATAAAGGCGCAAACGCCATTATTCCGAAAACAGACCGAAAATGAAGGAGGATCCTGATGGGAAGACTTTTTGGAACCGACGGCGTGCGCGGAATTGCCAACGCTGACCTCAGCTGCGAGCTTGCAATGGGGATCGGCCGCGCGGCAGCCTCCGTTCTGGCAAACGGCAGCCGGCGCCGTCCGGTATTCATCGTCGGCAGCGACACGCGCATTTCTTCCGATATGCTGCGCTCGGCCATCACCGCAGGGCTTTGCTCCGTGGGCGCCGACGTGATCGCGCTCGGCGTGGTGCCGACGCCGGCCGTCGCTTATCTGGTGGGGAAATATAAGGCGGACGCAGGGATCATGATCTCTGCATCGCACAATCCTGCGGAATACAACGGAATCAAAATTTTCAGCGGCGACGGATATAAACTGCCGGACGCTCTGGAGGAACAGATCGAAGCGATCGTGCTCGACCACGCCGCACCGCCCGCGCTGCAGCCCGGCGACGGCGTTGGAAAAATAACGCATTGCCGCACCGCGGTCAAGGATTATGTCGATCATCTGAAAAGCACGGTCGCCTATTCGCTCGACGGGCTGCATATTGCGGTGGACTGCGCAAACGGCTCCGCCAGCGTTACGGCAGAAAAGCTGTTCCGCGAGCTGGGCGCCGACTGCAGCTTTCTGAGCTGTGAGCCGGACGGCCTGAATATCAACCGCGGATGCGGTTCCACGCATATTGAAGCGCTGTCCGCTTATGTAAAGGAACACGGGCTGGATGCCGGCGTCGCATTTGACGGGGACGCCGACCGCTGCCTCTGCATCGATGATCAGGGAAATCTGGTCGACGGCGATGTTATCATGGCCATCTGCGCAAAGGATATGCAGGAACGCGGCAAGCTGCCGAAAAACACGGTGGTCGGAACGATCATGACGAATTTCGGCTTTGGAAAATTCTGCGAGGAAAACGGTCTGCATTTTGTGGCGACAAAAGTAGGCGACCGCTTTGTTCTGGAGGAAATGCTGCTGGAGGAATACGGCTTCGGCGGCGAACAGTCCGGCCATGTGATCTTTCTCGACTTTGCCACCACGGGAGACGGCCAGCTGACCGCAATCCAGCTGCTTTCGCTGATGCGCCGCAGCGGCAAAAAGCTTTCGGAGCTTGCGCAGGTGATGACGCGCTATCCGCAGGTCATGATCAACCTCAATGTTTCGCCGGAAGGCAAGCTGCTGTTTTATACCGATCAGGAGATCAAGGCCGCAACAGAAGCCGCAAAAAAAGCGCTCGGAAAAAACGGCCGCATCATCGTGCGGCCGTCCGGTACGGAACCATTGATCCGTGTTATGGCAGAAGGAAGTGACGAAGCATTGATCCGCCGGCAGGCTCAGACCGTCGCCGGCGTGATCCAGGAACGTCTGGGAGAACAATGACGCAAAGGCCGTCCGGCCATCAACGCTCTGCGCAGGGCATCAGCTCTGTGCGGGGCGTTTTTTTCCCGCTGCATACAGCACACAAAGGAACACCGCGCAGACGACCCAGACCAGCGGCTCGGTCAGCGCAACGCCCAGATAGCCGAGCACGGGAACCGCAAAAATGCAGGACGCAACCTTCATCAGCAGCTCAATGGAGCTGCTGATCACCGGGACGATCTTTCTGTTCATGGACTGCATTGCCATGCGCAGCACAAACAGCACCCCCAGCGGGAAAAAGACCACCGTGCTCAGCCGGAGATTCAGCAGTGCATCCTCCACCACCTGGCGGCTCGCGGTACCTGTCAGCAGCAGGATCATCGCCTCGCCTGCAACAGCCACGATCACCAGCGCGGCAGCCGACCACGCCAGCTCCAGCAGGATCACTTTTTTGATTGCCGAATCAACGCGATCCATCCGCTTTGCGCCGTAATTCTGCCCCGCAAAGGTCGCGTTTGCCGTGGCCAGCATGGAAAGCGGCATGGTCATGACCTGTATGATCTTCCGCGAAGCGGTGTTCGCGGTGATGACCAGCGTGCCGAGCTGATTGACCGAGCGCTGCATGATAATGGAACCGATTGCAAAAACCGAAAGCATCAGCGCCATGGAAAGTCCCGAGGAAAGCATCTCGGGGATCAGCCGGCGCGCCGGTCTGTAATCCTTCCTTTTGGGCAGATATTCCGGATAATTTCTGACAATATAGACCCAGCAGCAGAGCGCCGAAATGCCCTGCGCGATCACCGTCGCCGCGGCCAGTCCCCCCGTCCCCATCCGGAACACTAGGATCAGCAGCAGATCCAGCCCCAGATTGATCACACAGGAAAGGATCAGGAAATACAGCGGGATCCGGCTGTTCCCGACGGCACGCAGCAGCGCCGCACACATATTATAGAAGATCGTCGTGAGCAGACCGCCGAGAATGATCGCGATATAACGATAGGACTGGTCAAAGATATCGGCAGGCGTATCCAGCAGGAACAGCAGCGGGCGCAGGAGCAGCAGCGCGGCCAGCGTCAGCGCCGATGTGATCACCGTATCCAGCAGGATCATGGCAGCCGTTGCCTGCCGGAACCGGTCGCGGTCCTTTGCTCCGAAAAGTCTGGCCAGCACCAGCCCGTAACCGTTGTTCAGTCCGTTGGCAAACGAAAAAAGCAGCGAATACAGCGCGCTGGTTGCTCCGATCGCTGCGATCGCCTGATCCCCAAGGCCGCGGCCGGCGATCATGGTGTCGACAAAATTGTACAGCTGCTGAAACACCGATCCGATCAGCAGCGGGATCGCAAAACGAATGATATGCCCGAGCGCGTTGCCGGAAGTCATGTCGGTCAGCTTCTGGGACTTCTCCATTGCGGAAATTTTCTCCTCTCATTGCAGCGGGATCCCAGAAACAGGTCTGCGTTTTTCGGCGGGATCCATTCATCGTGTTGTAACGTATATTTATAAAGTATATCGCAAACGCATCTGCGAATCAAGAAAAACCGGCCCGCAAAAAAACAGGACCCGAAGGTCCTGCCTGCAAAGCTTCCGCCCAAAAGAGACGTGTATGTTCAATACAGAATATCTTCTTCCTCTTCATACAGCTTGTCGTTGATCTCGAACAGGCTGACGCCGTTGACCAGCCCGTAGATGATGATGGCGTCCCGCCTGTTCCGGGGATAAAGCGGCGCAAGCCCGCATTGCTTCAGCAGCCGCTGCGTTTCCTCCAGCGTTGCCTTCAGACCGAAGCACAGGCAGATCAGACGGCTGCGCGAGGGATTGCGGCGGCCGGAAAACACCTGATGCAGGTACACCTCGCTCATTCCGGACTGCTTTGCAAGCGTCGCTTTGGAGATCCTTCTTTGCTGAAACATCGCATTCAGCGCTCCGTGAATGTCCCCTTCACTGAAACTGTCCCGATTTTCAGACAGAAACTGATCCAGATCGAGGGCGCTCATCAGCTCCTGCTGCAGATCATTTGTATCTTTCATTCTGTCATCGCCTTTACAAATATGCTGATTCTTTATATAATAAATGATAATTCGTTATTTTATCATACTGTTTTCGACGGATAAAAACAATATGCTCCCTGCATAGTTCAAAAAGAGGTGGGTACCATTTATCAGTATCTGCTGACAAGCATCGGCACGGAATATGAAACAGTCAGAAACATCAAAAACGGCGAGCGCGGCAGCGTTTCCCTGCTTCGCAGCAGGCAGAACGGCACCCGCTTTATTTTTCGCCATTACCGCGGGAGCGGCGACGTGTACCGGAAGCTTCTCGGCATCTCCTGCCCGAACTTGCCGCAGATCATGGAGACGGCCGAAAGCGGAGGCATGGTCGCGGTGCTGGAAGAATACATTCAGGGGGACTCGCTCGCCTATCTTCTGGAAGGCTCCCTGTTCACGCCCGCCGAAGCGCGAAAAATCACTCTGCAGCTCTGCAGCGCTCTGTGGGTACTGCACAAGCTGGGTGCGGTGCATCGCGACGTCAAGCCGGAAAACGTGATCCTGCGCGGCAGCACGGCGATCCTGATCGACTTTGACGCCTCCCGCATTTTCAAAAGCGGGATCAGCGCCGACACGCAGGTGCTCGGAACAACCGGCTATGCCGCGCCGGAGCAATACGGCATTTCGCAGACCGACGAGCGGGCGGACATTTATTCCGTCGGCGTCCTGCTGAACATCATGCTCACCGGGCAGCACCCTTCGAAAGAACTGGCAGGCGGAAAGCTGGGCCGTGTGGTGCAGAAATGCACCATGGTCAATCCGAAAAAACGGTATAAAAACGTACTGTATCTGATGGAATCGCTGTAAAAGGAGATCGTATGAGCAAAAAATGCATTCACTGCGGAACAGAGCTGCCGGATGAAGCATCCTTCTGCCCGCACTGTACCCAAAGCCAGATCAGAAAAACTGAAACCGCCCCGCCGCGCCTGTGGCGGAAAAAAGCGCTGATCGCCGTACTCTGCGGATTGCTGGCCGCGGCGGCGGTGCTGACCTTTGTTCTCTGCCGCCAGCCCAGAATCTTCGAAGGCGGCGCCAGAGTCGCGTATGCCGACCGGGACGGCGAATACGAGCTGCTGGTCACATTTCATCCCGACGATATCGTCAATGACCGACCGGTGGGGAAAAAGACCGTTTCTCTTTCCACCAACGAATTTTCCAACATGACCGTCATGCTCGGCGTCTACTGCGGCGGAATGATCGCGGATACCGACGCGTTCTTTGCAAAAGTGGAAAGCTGTACGCTGGAAGCATCGCCCAACGAAAACGAGGCGCTGATTCTGTCGGAGCCTTCTTACAACACCAACTTTCTGCCCGCCGCGCGGGAAAGCGATATCACCTATTCCGGGGCAAGCGGGACAAATGAGCTTTGCTGGACGCTGAAAATGAAAAACGGCGATACGATCCGGCTGAAGCAGACCTTTGAGGTTCTCCCGCTCATCCATCAGGTCTATACACCGGCAGATACCGCGCTGGACACCATGGAGGATCTGACCGTACTGCTGGAACACATCAACCGGGAGGTTCCCGGGGACACGATCGTGGATATTTACCTGCCTCCCGTTACATACAGCGGCGATCTCACCATGGTCTCCCGCGCAGTCAATCTCTACGGCAATACCGGCGGCAGCGGCCGAACCGTCTTTACGGGAACGCTTTCCGTCAATACGGACAACCCCTCCAACGTCATGCTTTTCAATCTGGATTTTGAAGGCAGCGGCGGCACCGGGCTTTCCGCCACCGCCTCCGTCTATATGGGCGGCTGCACTTTTTCCGGCTGGGATGTCGGTGCGGTGGCGCTGGACGGCGGCATGATTGGCGTGGAACGCTGTGTTTTCCGGAACAACGGCATCGGCTTCAAATATGATTCCGTCGTGTACCATTCTTTCAACGACGTTTTTCCGGGCTGTACGGTCACGGATAACGACATCGGCGTACAGTTTGCGCGGCTGCAGGGTACGATCACCATCGATTTTGAGGACAGCGTTTTTTCCGGGAACCGGGTCGACATCGATAATCCGGCGCAGTATCCCATTGATACCTCCAAGGCCGTCTTTCAGTAAAACGCGATTCCGGTTCGTAAGCTGATCCTTTTGCACGAAAACGGGAAAGACTCCGCAGGATGTCCCCCGTTTTTGCCGTTTTCGGCGGAATTCCAGGCAAAACAGCCGGTGCTGTGCAGCCGGTCAGCAGAAAAAGAAAAAAGTGCATTAAAAAAGCGGTGGCAGCAGGGTGCTGTCACCGCTTTTTGGTTGTTCACTGTCCGTTCCGGTTTCCGCTTATTTCTGCAGTCCTTCTGCAACGGCAACCGCGCAGGCAACGGTGGCGCCGACCATGGGGTTGTTGCCCATGCCGATCAGACCCATCATTTCCACATGCGCCGGAACCGAAGAGGAACCGGCGAACTGAGCGTCGCCGTGCATTCTTCCCATGGAATCGGTCAGGCCGTAAGAAGCCGGGCCTGCCGCCATGTTGTCCGGATGGAGCGTACGGCCCGTGCCGCCGCCGGAAGCAACGGAGAAATACTTCTTGCCGTTTTCCAGCGCCCATTTTTTATAGGTGCCGGCAACCAGATGCTGGAAACGGGTCGGGTTGGTGGAGTTTCCGGTAATGGAAACATCGACGCCTTCCTTCTGCATGATGGCAACGCCTTCGCGCACGTCGTTTGCGCCGTAGCACTTGACGGCAGCGCGCTCACCGTCGGAGAAGGCGCGCTCTTCCACGATCTTCAGCTCACTGGTGAAGAAATCGAAGTCCGTCTTCACATAGGTGAAGCCGTTAATGCGGGAGATGATATAGGCGGCGTCTTTTCCAAGACCGTTCAGGATGATGCGCAGCGGGGTCTTGCGGGCTTTGTTCGCGGTGCGGGCGATTCCGATGGCGCCTTCTGCGGCGGCAAAGGATTCGTGGCCGGCCAGGAACGCAAAGCACTGGGTTTCGTCACGCAGCAGCATGGCGCCCAGATTGCCGTGACCCAGACCGACGGAGCGCTGCTCCGCAACGGAGCCGGGAACACAGAACGCCTCGAGGCCGATTCCGATCGCTTCGGAAGCCTCTGCGGCAGTTTTCACATTCTTTTTGATCGCAACGGCACAGCCGAGCGTATAAGCCCAGACTGCGTTTTCAAATGCGATGGGCTGCACGCCCTTGACGATTTTTTCGCAGTCAACACCCTTGCTCAGGCAAAGGTCACGTGCCTCTTCGAGACTGGCAAGGCCATACTCGGCAAGACACTTTTCTATTTTGGCCATTCTTCTTTCTTTGCCTTCAAACATAACATCGTTAGCCATAGATTCTGTCCTCCTTTTTGTATGGTCTCTTATTCTTCACGCGGGTCAATATATTTGGCCGCGTTGTCGAACCGGCCGTACTGACCGATATTCTTCTTGTAGGCTTCATCCGGAGACACACCGTGGCGGATATCCTCCATCATCTTGCCCAGCTTCACAAACTGATAACCGATGACCTCGTTGTTCTCGTCCAGAGCGGTCTTCAGAACGTAGCCTTCGGCCATTTCCATATAACGGACGCCCTTTGCTTTGGTGGAGAACATGGTGCCCACCTGAGAACGGAGACCTTTTCCAAGGTCTTCCAGGCTGGCGCCGATCGGCAGGCCATCCTCCGAAAAAGCCGTCTGGCTGCGGCCGTAGACCAGCTGCTTGAAGATCTCGCGCATGGCAACGTTGATCGCGTCGCACACAAGGTCGGTATTCAGGCATTCGAGCAGCGTTTTGCCCGGCAGAATTTCCGCTGCCATGGCGGCGGAATGCGTCATGCCGGAGCAGCCCAGCGTCTCCACCAGAGCCTCCTCAACGATTCCGTTCTTCACGTTCAGCGTCAGTTTGCAGGCACCCTGCTGCGGTGCGCACCAGCCGACACCGTGCGAAAGACCAGAGATATCCTTGATCTCATACGCTTTGACCCAACGACCCTCTTCCGGGATCGGAGCGGGGCCATGATGCGGTCCTTTTGCAACGGTACACATGTTTTCCACTTCATGGGAATAATTCATATAGGTACTCCTTTCAATTGAATTCCTTTTGTGCCTTTTCATTATAAGGCTTTGTCACGTTTTTGACAAGTATTTTTCTGCTGTTTTTTGCCGGTTCTTCGTCGATTCTTTGATAGATATCCACCGTTCCGCCTTCGCGGACAGCAAGGTATTCCTCCTCGCAGACGCTTTTCAGCACGCACAGCGAAACGCCTTCGCCGCGGATCCGTCCGATGGCTGCTCCGGGCCTGACCGGACGCGCGCGCCCCAGCAGTTCGCCGCGCTGGCGGTCGGAATACGTACAGCACAAAAACGCGTAGAGCTTTCCCCCATAGCAAATGGTTTCATAATCGCCGCTGATGGTGCAGCCGGGCAGCGGCAGAACGCCGGAAAACCTTTCCGCAGCGATCAGCAGCAGAACCGTACCGGCCAGCACAGCGACCTTCCATACAGCTTCCATCCTCGAGTACCTTTCCTGTATTCGTCAACGGAACTTCCGCGCCCTCCGTCTGTCCGGAACCGGAAATTGCCGCAAAGATCCTTTCGGTTTTCGCCTATTATAGCATGGCACGCCCGGGAAGGCAAGAGACCCCGGTTCGCTGCCGTCCTCCGTTCTTTCGCTATTTTGTCCGCTTCTTCTCTGCCAACTCACGCGTTCATTAAAATTTTACGGACTTTTCGGCAGTTTCCCGAGAATTTTTTTTGCGTTGCAGCGGGAACTATGGTATAATAAGTTTTAATTATAGAAACCGGGCTTTCGGACAAAATTTTTTCCGGGCGGCAGCTGCCGTCCGGTTTTAAGGGGAAAAGCAGCATGAGTATTGTTTCAGCTCTGTTCGGAAATTACAGCAAACGCGAGCTCAAGCGGATCCAACCGATCTGCGACCGCGTCCTCGCACTGGAGGACGAATACAAGCAGAAAAGCGACGCCGAACTGCGCGCCATGACGGACGAATTCCGCGACCGTCTGAAAATGGGCGAATCGCTCGACAGCATTCTGCCGGAGGCCTTTGCAACCTGCCGCGAAGCTTCGTGGCGTGTGCTGAACATGCGGCATTTTCCGGTGCAGATCATCGGCGGCATCGTACTGCATCAGGGCCGCATCAGTGAAATGAAGACCGGTGAAGGAAAAACGCTGGTCGCAACGCTGCCGGCATACCTCAATGCGCTGACCGGCAAAGGCGTCCACATCGTCACCGTCAACGATTACCTTGCCCGCCGCGACTCCGAATGGATGGGCAAGGTGTACCGCTTCCTCGGGCTTTCCGTCGGCCTGATTGTGCACGATATGGACAACGACGAACGCCGGAAAGCGTATGCGGCGGATATCACCTACGGCACGAACAACGAATTCGGTTTCGATTATCTGCGTGACAACATGGTCATCTATCAGGAAAACCTTGTGCAGCGCGGCCACAACTTCGCCATCGTCGACGAAGTGGACTCCATCCTGATCGATGAGGCGCGCACCCCGCTGATCATCTCCGGTCAGGGGGATAAATCCACCGATCTTTACCGGCAGGCCGACAGCTTCGCCCGGACGCTGCGCGTCAAAAAGGTGAAGGAGACCGACGACAAGGAGGACGCCGACGAAACCTATACCGACGCCGATTATATTGTGGACGAAAAGGCAAAAACCGCAACGCTGACCCAGAACGGCACGCGGAAGGCCGAAGCGTTCTTCCACATTGAAAACCTTGCCGATCCGGATAACATCACGCTGCAGCATCATATCAATCAGGCCATCCGTGCGCGCGGCATCATGACAAGAGACGTGGATTATGTTGTCAAAGACGGTCAGGTGATCATCGTTGATGAATTTACCGGCCGCCTGATGTTCGGCCGCCGCTTCAACGAGGGTCTGCATCAGGCCATTGAAGCCAAGGAAGGCGTCAAGGTGGAGCGCGAAAGCAAGACTCTGGCGACCATCACCTTCCAGAATTACTTCCGCCTTTACGACAAGCTTTCCGGCATGACCGGTACCGCCCTGACGGAGGAAGCCGAATTCCGCGAGATCTATAATCTGGACGTTATCGAGATCCCGACCAACCGCCCAATGATCCGTCAGGACTATCCCGATCATGTCTATACGACGGAAAAAGGAAAATTCAACGCCGTTATCCAGCAGATCATTGCCTGCCACGAAAAGGGCCAGCCGGTGCTGGTCGGCACCATCTCCATCGAAAAATCCGAGCTGCTCAGCAGCATGCTGAAAAAACGCGGCATCCGCCACGAAGTTCTGAATGCAAAATATCACGATAAGGAAGCCGAGATCGTTGCGCAAGCCGGTAAAAAGGGCGCCGTAACGATCGCCACCAACATGGCCGGCCGCGGCACCGATATCATTCTGGGCGGTAATGCGGAATTCCTTGCAAAATCCGAAATGCGCCGGATGCAGATCCCCGAAGAACTGATCGCGGAATCCACCGGTTTTTCCGAAACGGACAACGAAGAGATCCTTGCCGCGCGCAAAACGTTTCAGGAGCTTAACTGCAAATATAAGGAGCATATCGCCGCCGAAGCGGAGGAAGTCCGCCAGGCGGGCGGCCTGTTCATCATCGGAACCGAGCGCCACGAATCCCGGCGGATCGATAATCAGCTGCGCGGTCGTTCCGGCCGTCAGGGCGACCCCGGCGAATCAAGATTTTACCTTTCGCTGGAGGATGACCTGATGCGTCTCTTCGGCGGCGAACGGCTGCAGAGCATGATGACGCGCATGAATATTGATGAGGACACGCCGATCGAAAGCAAGATCGTCTCCAACTCGGTGGAAAGCGCGCAGAAAAAGCTGGAAGGCCGCAACTTCGGCATCCGCAAAAACGTGCTGCAGTACGACGACGTGATGAACCGCCAGCGCGAGATCATTTACAAGCAGCGCAATCAGGTGCTCAACGGCGAAGACCTGCACGAGCAGATCCGGAAAATGGTCGCCGACAGCATCGCCGAAAAGGTGCAGCAGTATCTGCCGAAGGATTCGATCCGCGAAAACTGGAACATCGATGCGCTGCGCGACAGCTACAAGGGCTGGCTGACCACGGAGGAGGATTTCCGCTTTACACAGGAAGAGCTGGAGGAGCTTGATCCCGAATTCGTTGTCAGCACTCTGACGGAACGCGCCGGCAAGATCCTTGACGCGCGCGAAGCGGAATACGGCAAGGAGCTGATGCGCGAGCTGGAGCGCGTTGTGCTGCTGAAAAACGTTGACCGCCTGTGGATGGATCACATCGACGCCATGGAAGAGCTGAAGCGCGGCATCACCCTTCGCGCTTATGCCCAGCGCGACCCTGTTGTGGAATACCGCATTGAAGGCTTCGACATGTTCGAGGCGATGATCAACGAGATCCGCGAAGACACCGCCCGCATGATCCTGACCGTCCGCATCCGTACCAAGGAAGAGCCAAAACGCGAACAGGTCGCCAAACCGACTGCGACAAGCGGTGATGGAACCGACACCAAGCAGCCTGTGCGCAAAGGCAAAAAGATCGGCCGCAACGACCCCTGTCCCTGCGGCAGCGGCAAAAAGTATAAGCATTGCTGCGGCAGAAACGAGTAATCCACCCCGCTTTCCCTTTCAACCGTCAAACGCCGGAACCCTCAAAACAGGGTTCCGGCGTTTTTATTTTGGCATTGCAGCAGAAAATCATCTATTTTTTGTTGACATTTATATAATTTTCTATTAATATAAAAATATCCTGCCACCGCTGCGGTTATGTTCAGACGATCACAGCATAAAAACGGGAGGGCGCGATCCATGAAAACTTTCAAAGTGCTTTTTCTCTGCGTTCTGCTTTTTCTTCTTGCTTGCTGCACCTCTGCGCCGCCGTCTTCCTCCGAAATTCAGCCTGCATCCTTTCCTGCCTCTTCCAACGGTGTTTCATCGGCGGAACCTATCGCTTCTTCCGAACCACCTGCCGAAAGCAGGGATGTTTTGCAGATGAGCGCAGAGGAATACTATTCTGTCTGCAGAGAATATGTTCCTTTTGATGGGCACTCCATCTACCCGGAACATCTTCAGGCAGATCAATATCATTTAAGGCTTGTTATCTTTCAATCTGCTATACATAATAAAATGATGGATCTGAATACTTCCATAGACCCAATTCTATCCCATTATCCAGAATTTTCTCAAGATATTTTGCCGCGAGAAAATTATCTTTACTGGGTCGTTTGGGATCTTCCTCATTATTGGATGGCAAACCCCGTTACCTGTGAATACATTCATTTTAAGATCCTTTATCCTATTATTCCCGAGCCTGTTACCTGTTCTACGATTCAGAACGATCTGATCTGGTACGGCAGCGAAAATTGCGAGCTGAAAAGCGCGGGAATTGACGGAAGCCATATTCAGGCCGCATATACCTTTGACACGCCGATCAGGCAGTTCTGCGATTTTGACAATGCTATGCTGTTCCTGAAAACCGAAACCGCGATCTACCGTTTCTTTACTCCGGAGAAAAGAGCCGAAAAGATCGCCGACGTTTCGCCGTCCCAGTATGTGATCTTCCAGCAAATTTCCAATCAGGAGCTGGCATGGATCGAGGTCGATTCTTCGTGGTATCTGGACGAAAACGGCGTCCTTGCATTTGACAGCGCCACTCCCGAGGAGCGCGGCGTC
>JAQXJH010000099.1 GCA_029008595.1 Bacillota bacterium | reverse complement strand
CGGAGACAAAGGTGTTTTAAAAATCGATCCGTATATTTCAATCCACGCCCTCCGTGGGGAGGGCGACTGCACAAATACACAAAAAACAAATGTGCAACAATTACAGAATAATATAATTTGCCTGTAAAATCAAACAGAACCGCTATAAATCAAAAGAAAGTGAGTAAAACATTCCTAAAAAGTATGTATTCGGAGGAGAAAAGCAGTGCGAAGGATCAGAGGAAACTCTGTGCTCTTCCGCGTCGCACCGGAGCAAGGCAGTTCTACACAATCAACGGTCCTTCGGCGTCATACGTCGGGTGAGCACCGTAATGCTCCACCTTTCCTTTGTAACGATCACCGAGGTAATAAAACCGCAGACTGTCCTTATCCGGGTCAATCAGCTGCAAAAGCAAATGTTTGACCGATGCGCACTGTGCCGGATTCAGCGAACATTCAAAAACAGAATTCTGCACTCTCTGACCGTAGTTGACGCATTGCTTTGCTACCTTGCGCAGACGTCTTTTTCCACCGGCATCCTCGGTGTTGACATCATAAGTAATGAGCACCAGCATCAGCCCTTTCCCCTTTCTGTACTTTTTTCAGTCTGTCCTGATCTCCGCAGAGCTTTCTGTCAAATACTGTGCTGCAAAGGAAGCTCACCGGTATTCCTCTAAACATTTCAACCGCACGGCATCTGTTTTCATCCTGCAAGGAATGCGCTGCACGTCTTCCTATTTCCACAAAAACGGCGGATAGTCATCCAGATCACCGCGAAGAAAACGGGCAAGCAGCAGCGCCTGAACGTATGGCACCAGTCCCCACGGGATCTTTTCCTGCAAAAACGGATGCTTCAATTCCTCCCGCTTGCGGTTCTGCCACGCAGCAAACGCGGCTTTTCGGCCTGCGTCCGTCAAAAAGACCGCTCCGCTTTCCGTCACATCGAATTGCTCCGGCACAATCATCCGCTGATTGATGACGGACAGCACAAACCGGTCGACCAGAGGAGCACGCAGTTCTTCCTGCAGATCAAGCGCCAATGAGCGGCGGCCCGGACGATCCGTGTGCAGAAAACCGACATACGGATCCAGTCCTGCCGCCGTCAGCGCTGCGGCACAGTCGCTTGCCAGCATGGCATAAAACAGCGACAGCAGCGCGTTTACCCTGTCCAGCGGAGGCCGTCGGGAACGTTCATGAAAGAAGAATGCCTCCTTATTCTGCAGGATCATCTCATCCCATACGCCGAAATAAGCGGCGGCAGCCTCTCCTTCCAGCCCGCGGAGGGAATCGCTTTCCTGCACCTGCCTCACCAGCAGGATCGATCGCGCCAGTTTTTCAGACGCTGCTTTGATTGCCGGCACATCCACCCGCATCGCATGATCTCTGGTTGCGCGTTCCAGAACCCATCGGCTGTTGAACAGCTTCCCGATAATAAAATTCCGGGCGATCCTCAGACTTGCATCCGGCAGATCCGCTACCCGGTACTGCGTTCTGCGCAGCAGAACATTTCCGCGCTCTTCTCCGTGAACCCCCGCCAGAAAACGGCCGTGCGGCGTAAAAAAATTCAACGAGATCCCGCGTTCCGCACACGCACCCATCAGCGCCGGACTGGCTCCCGGATAGGCGAAACTGACGATCCCTTCCAGGCCGTGCAGCGGGAAACGCGCTGTTTCTCTTCCGCCCTGCTGCACTACTACATTTTCGCCGTCCAGAGAAAGATACCGGTCTTCGCTGAGAATGTACAGCGTATTGAGCAAATGGCGCATATTCTCTCCTTCCCGGCAAAGCTGCGCCGTCCGGTCTCCCGGGCAGCGCAGCCTGTCTGCTGATTTATTGCATTTCCGTCTCTTCCCCGAGCATAGCGTTCAGATAATCTGCGGCGGAGCTGTTCCGGCATAACCGCGGCAGGCAGAGTTCCTTGAGGGAACAGGCATTGCAGGATCTGTTCGGCTTTACCTTGGGCGTATAGCCGCGGCGGAACAGCGCATGCATTTCGTCCAGCATCCGGCACACCTTTTCCCGCAGAACAGCATCGAATTCCACCGCTTCACGCCGCCGCGGAGTTTCGTAAAACAATGCGCCGGCCGGGATCACGGTGCCAAGCATCTTCTCCAGACACATGGCCTGCGCGCACAGCTGCAGCCTGTCGGCGTCGTTCTCCTTGCTTTCGCCGTGCTTGTATTCCACCGGAAAGACGCTCCACCGTCCCTTTTCTCCCCGCAGCGGGATCCCATCCGGAACCTGACGGAATTCCACCACATCGCACGCACCGCTGATCCCCAGTTCGGCCGAAAAGACCCGCAGATCGCGCACGATCAGCAGCTTGCCGCGCCGTTCGGAGGAAGAAGCATCGTGCGCACGCTCATGCATCAGCTTTCCCTCGGTGGTGCGCAGATTTTCCGCCCACTGCTGCTCAATATGAATCAGCGCCCACTGTCTCCGGCAGAAGGAAAAATGCTGCAGGCCGGAGATCTGAAGCCAGTCTTCTTCACGGTACTCCATCACATCAAATCAAAAACTTCCGGCTCCAGGCCTTCCAGCGTATCCAGGGTGATTTCGTAATCGCTGAACGCAGCCGGCCGCTTGTTTGGATCCTTCTGCTGAATATGCAGGGTATTGTGCACCTTCGCGGAAGAATATTTCGGCGTTTTGCTGTCGTGCTTCCACCAATAAAGGCGGCAGACCTGCATGCTTCCATCCGGACGGGCAGAAGAGCAATCGTTTTCAAACATTGTTTTCAGCGCTTCCTTGATCTTTTCGGCATCCTCGTCAGTGAAGCCGGTTTTTTCGGCCAGCTGGCAGTTGATGCTGCCCTTGGCAAGATAAAGCCCGAAGCCAACGCGATGCTTCATGCCCATCGTATCGGACGCTTTTGCATCTTTTCCGCTTTCGCCGTTGACGCTTTTTGTAATCTGCATTCCAATAATTTCTACCGGAGAAATGCTGGTAGCCTGCTGGATCGTAACCGGTCCCCGAACACCAACAGAAACGCTGTCACCCTTGAAAGCGAAAACCTGCCCGAAGCTTCGCACGTCGATCCATTCTGCGCAGGCAGCTTTTGCGTACTCCTCTTTCGAGGTATTCTTGCCTGCGCTGATTTTTTTGAGCGCTTCGCATTTTTCCGCCCGCTCCCGCAGACTGCGGCAGCCGTCGTCGCTGCGGTCGTCGGACTGCACGAACACCTTCTCTCCGGCATCCTGCAGACGGTTGCGCAGCTTCCGTTTCAGGCAGACGTCTGAAATTTCGCCGTAACCATCAAAATTTTCCCGCGGGCGGTTGCCGTTCAGCGGATCTCCGTTCGGATTTGCATTGACTGCCGTAAAAACCACCGCAAAATCGATCTTGTTTTTCAACGTTTCCATTCGTTATTCCTCCTCGTTTTTCTTGTTTGTCTGATAAAAGCTTTGCATCTGACAATGGTACCCCAACAGATAGATCGGATCCAGCGCGACTCCGGAAGTATATCCTTCATAAGTAAAGCGATCCATCACTTCGTTGAGCAGTTTTTCATAATACACCCGGCTCCCCGGATTGAGCTTGGTCAAATACGGGCGCAGACGGTCTTCGATCACTGCCCAGGTCTGATACGGACGCTGCGCAAAGCTGCTCCAATATCGCTTTGCGTTGGTCACGCGCTTATTTCTGTCATCCTCGCTGTAGGAGTCGGATTCCGCTTTGTCGGCAATCGCCAGTAGGCGGCCGAACAGGTAGCTTCTGTCGGATTCTGTTTCATTCAGTGCCACATTGCATTCTCCTTTTTGATGATTTTGTTCCTGTCGCTGAAGAATCTGCTTGCGGAGCATACCGCAGGCAGTTTCCAGTACTCTGCGGAAATTATAGGCGTTGCTGTACGCCTGCGGATTTGACGCTTTTCGCACCAGGGCGTTCACAATATCCGTCGGGAGCGGCTTCCGTTCGGTTTCGCACGGAATCAGCCGCAAGGCAGTATCTTTGAGCACCTCCGGCTTGCATTTGATGAAATCCCCCTGCTCAGTACCGAACGCACATTCGGCAATATCCCGCAAAGAGAAAGAACGAATCGTGCTGCGCCTCTGTTTTGCATCGAATCGTATCCATGCAGTATCGCTGTGCCACTTTTCCAGATTGCTCAAAAAATCGGTTGTGGCCAGCTCACTGTAAAGCGTCATGGAAAGGCGGCCGGTCGTAGCGGAATCCAGCGCAAGGATCATCGTATGAGAGTCGGCCGGAAGATCCTTTCTATACCCGAACAGCGTTTTTTTCAGCTGATCCCGGTAAGCGGGAATCGTATCCGGCACCGTTTCTTCTTCCGGCATATCGTCCCATGGATCCCACACGATATCCGGAACAGGGCGCAGCGCGCTCTCCCACACCAGCAGCGTCAGGTCTCCGATACTGACGCCCTGCCGCTCGACCAGCCATTTCAGCGCGATATGCATCTTCTGTGAGAAATCGTAGCTGACGGAGAGCGCCTGTTCTTTGCTGCAGAAGCGGCCGCGATACGTGAATCCGCTTTCGTCATTGGCGGAGATCAGCTTTGCCTTATCTCCTGCATTCCGGATTTTTGACGGATGCTTATAGGTACACGGGAGCACCTTTCCCGTTGCGTAGCAGAGCTGCGGCGTACCGGCATGCCCGGCATTGAAGGCTGCAAAGCTTTCCTGCAGCTTTTGGTCTGCCCAAGTACGGCTTTCCCGCAGCAGATCGTCATACTGTATCCGGAAGCGGACAAAAAGATCCTGCTGCGCAATGCCGTTCAGCTTTATTTTTTCCGCCAGCAGACCGGTGGTTTCGTCCACACTCACAATGCCGCACCGGATCAGATCGGAAATCAGGCAGCCTTTTGAAATATACGCATGGACCGCCCTCACACCATCGGTGCAGTAAGCGGAAGCGCACCATTCGCCCAGCTGCTTGAGATACGCCTCGTAATATTCGCGGTTGTCTCCGTGTTTGCCGCCCACATACCGGCTGTAATCGCCCGCAAGATAAATCAGCTTATCGTCCAGAGGATGCGGAAAGTTTCCGTTTCCTCGGGAACAGGAATCCTCCGTGACAGGGATCACCGTCACGGTATCTGCTTTTTCCACCGTGGACGCCGCAACAAAGCTGCCCGATTGATCCAGCGTTACCTCCACCTGCGCATTCGCTGTGGAATGCGCGATCGGAAGCATCGGTTCGCCGTCTGTCCTGCCGCAGTTGTTTTCATAGATCTGATAAAGTTCATTTGTCCAGCTCAAGCTCACCGCCTCCTGTCAGTTCCTCATACAGCCCGTCGACCGGCGCAAAATTATTCTGTTCCGCACCGAACTGTTTGACCGGCATGCTGCGGATCTGCCGTTTGACAGTGCACTGCTCGGGACGAATGAAATCGACAACGCCGTTTTTCATCACCGGCTGCCAGAAACGCACCGTCATTTTCCCCTTGTCTTCCGGCAAAACGGCTTCGTCCGCATAGGTGATCCCGTGATACATCAGGCTGTAGGGAACGTCGCCGCCCTCATCGTAGGCCCCGGCCCCTTCATGAAACACACACGGCTCCACATAGGCCTGACATTCGCGGCAGCCGAGGAAAATATCCCTTCTGCCTCCGCGCTCGATCATCCGCCTGGCAATATTGTGGTGTTTGTTTTCATTCCGGTCTTCGGCAAGCTCCGGCCGGTTCTCGTTCCATTCGAAATGCGCGCGGACCTGATACGCTGTATCACGCAGATAAGTACAGTAGGCAAGGTCGTTGCCGCCGCCGTATTTGATCGGACGGATCCCCCTGCGGTAAAACTGGATCGGCTTCATGATCCGCACGCTGTCAATGACCCAAATCAGAGTCGGTTTCCAATAGATACTGCTCAGAATCCCTTTCAGCGCCTCATAAGTCGGGATCGGATAGCTGAACCGTTCCCCGCCCGGGCGGGTCAGAACATCTGCAAACATTGCATAATCGCCGTACACCAGAAATTCGACCGTGTTCCGGAAAATCGGTTGTTCCACGTTTTGTCACATCCTTTACTGCATAAAGATTTCAGGTTGGCCGGCGCCGCTGCGGATACCGAATGCAGGATCGTAAAATTCCTTTTTCAGCGCCGCAACACCGCCGCATTTCAATTCATAACGCGCTCCCTCCTCGTTCAGTGTCGTTTTCATCTGCGGATAGATCTGTACTATATATTTCTGCGCCTTTCGAAGCAGCCCGGCCGCTTCTCCCGGCGTTCGTACCTCATTGAGCCGTGCAATGAGTTCTTCGGCCTCAGTATTATAAGGAACCAGAATATCCTCTGTCCGGCTGTCGATCACTTCAAACAGTCGTCCTGCCGTGGCAAACGCCTGGCAATACGGCTGGATTCCCTGTTGGTGCAGACCATAACGATGCCGGTTTTCTGCCAGAAGATCGATCAGGGTGGTTCCTGTGCCGGCATCCTGCACCGGATAATTCAGCAGCCGCCCGTTTTCCTGATACAGCTTCTGAAAATACAGGGACATTACTTCCGGTGCAAGCAGATCCTGTTCCGGCATGCTGCCGATGATCTGGCGGGAAATTTTTTGCGCCGTTTTGATCTGCTGCAGATTGTTCAGCCGCTCCGCAGCCAGATTGATCACATAAACCGGACAGACCGGATTTTCCCCGTGGCGGTTGCAGCGGCCTGCAGCCTGCGCCGCATTATCCATTCCGGCCAATGACCGGACCACGCAATGGAATGAGATGTCAATGCCCGCCTCTATCAGGCAGGTGGTCACACAGATCAACGGTTTTTCTTCCTTCAGCAGGCGCCTCATGTCGGCAATGGTTTCGCGCCGGTGCTGCGGACACATGTTGGTGCTCAGATGGATCACTGCAATGTTTTGCTCCGTCTGCTGCCGGAGCTTTTCGAACAGTCCGGCTGCGGCGGCCTTTGTATTGACAACAACAAGCAGGTTTCCGTTTTCCTGGAATTTTTCCACGCAAAAAGACGCTGCCTCTTCCATTGAATAGCCGGCATCCCGCAGCGCGCCGATCAGCTCTGTCCGACGGAACCGGATAAAGTCATCGGTACAGTCACCGACCACGCTTTCCTGCTGATCCAGCAGCATGGGATACTGTGTTGCTTCAAAACAGGGCTGTGTTGCCGAACAAAGGATGACCGCACAGCCACAGACCTTTGTCAGAAAATTGACCGCAAGATTGAACAGAGAAACGCACTTGAGCGGGATCGATTGTACCTCGTCAAAAATGATCACCGAACGGCACAGCCGGTGCATTCTGCGCACCGAAGTGCTTTTTCCCGAGAAAAGCGTATTGAACAGCTGTACCTGCGTCGTTGCGATCACCCGGGAATCCCAATGATCGGCACGCAATTCATACGCCTCCAATTCTTCCGCTCCGTCCAGTTCCTGCTGAACATTGGAGTGGTGTTCCAGAAAGCTCTCTTCACCGGCGATCGCCCGGATCTCATCGCTGTTCTGCTCCAGAATCGTCATGAACGGCGCCGTGTAAAAGATACGTTCCATTCCGTATTCGCGGCAATACTCAATCGCCAGCCGCAGTGATGCGAGCGTTTTTCCGCCGCCTGTCGGCACGATCAGCCGGCAGGCACCGATGGGGTGGTGTGCAAATGCTGCGCACCGGTCGGAAATGCTCATTCTCTGGCGTGAAATCGGATCGGTTCTACTCCGGAAACTGTCACATTTCTGCGTCATGCGCTGTTCCATCTGATCCCAGAGCTTTTGTGCATCACAGAACATTTCTGTATTCGCCGCCGACATAAACGATGCCGTATCGGTCCGGTCGGCATCCATCAGAATCGATTCCAGCAGACGTTCCAGCATGCCGAGATAAAAAGCCTGGTATTCCCTTCCGGGAGAAATGGCTGCAATTTTTCTGCGGACAGCGCCGTATTCCTTCATCGCCTGCTGCAGCAGCTGCATCAGTTCCTCATCAGAGACCATCCGGCGTGCGTTCTCACGGATTTCAGCATATCTTTCCTGTTTGGAAATACGCTGCAGATAAACATCCTCTCCCGATTCGTTCAGCCAATCGTGCAGTCCATGATGTGACACAACGGTTCTGGCAGCCAGAAATGCCGTGTCTATGATCCGTGGGTCACCGGTCTGTTCGGCAAGCTTCTGCAGATACTCCGCGCCCGCAAAGCTGTGGTCGATCTGCCCGCGCCGCATACTGTTTCTGCCGCAGATGTAATCAGAAAAATCCGCGCAAAGCTTTCCGTAATCATGGATCAGGCCCTGCAGATATGCCATTTTCTCCATTCCCACCGATCTGGCGTATTTTTCAGCCAGTGCGGCCGTTGCACGGCTATGTTCCTCCACGCTTTGGATCGTTCCGTCTTCCCGGATATGTGCAGCAAATTCCGGCATCTTCGCATCTCTTTTCTATTTATGTTTTTTGTACAACTTTATATTATCACTTTCTCCGCAAAAGTCAATACGCTTTTTTATCAATTCAAAAATATTTACTTTCTCTGTAATTTGAGTATAATAAAAAGCGTCAGCTTAACGGCTGTGGATTGAAATTATTTTTGTTTGTTGTACGGAAGGAATGCGGAAGCTTTGCAGGAAGCTTCCGCTCTTTCTTTTTCTGTACAATTATATTTTCGCAGAACTGCTGTCCAAAAATCAGGACAATAAAAGAAAAATCGGAAAAATTATACTGGAATAATTATTTTAAAGCGAAAAAAGATGCTTTTGTGCCCGAATACCAATAAATCCGATAAAATTTTTCTGTTTTATAGTTATTATAAGTCACAAACAGATACCTGTCAATTCCTTTTATATACAAAAAGTCCGGTACTGGTCGTCAGACACTCTTGACGGCCCGCACCGGACTCCGTTTTTGCTCAGGTCAATATTCCGATTTTTTGATCCGGAAGGCTTTCGGCAGCCTTCAGATTTCGCTCTGCGGTTCCGGCCGCTCCGATTTTTCGCGCCGGTTCCAGAAAACGATCTTTTTCGGCGTAGCAGACGGCATGATCTTCAGCCCTACCGCCAACGGGATGAGCGCCTGCAGCACAACGACCATCAGAACCACCTCAATCGGCAGCAGAATGGCATTTTTTACGACGCTTTTCGCCAGATAATACAGATAGCCCTTGCCGTACATCATCTGGCTCCAAAGGCAGCCTAGCCCGATGTTGAGAAAAAGATTCACCGTAAGGCGGCAGCAGCAAATGCGCACGACGCTGATGCGCGCACGATACAGAAAGAACGCATAAACCAGCGCGCCGAGCATTTCGCTGATCGTATAGCCGATGAAAAAAGGGCCGTCCGGATGCAGCAGATAGCCGAGAATATCGCTGACGAAGCCGGACATCACGCCCAGAACCGGCCCGTAGATCATGGAACCGCTGGACGCAACCAGATAACTGAACATAATATTGAGGTTGTCGGCAATCGGGATGCGAACCGTACTGACTGCCACGCGAAGCGCGACAAACAGCGCGGCCAGCACCAGCGACGGAAGATGATGCAGCTGGCGCAGCGACGTTTTCCAGTATCCACCGGAAAAAGGGGAACGATACAACACATTTTCAATCTGCATAAAAAAACTCCTTTCATGCAGCGGCGCGCGCAGGCGCCGGCGGAACGATTTCCACCCTGGGGCTACACAAAAGAAGCATATTTCCTGTATGTAGCAGCGGGATGCGATTTTTGCACCGCAAGATCTCTCTTTTCGTTCACCCGACAACTCCCCGTTCGAATGACACTTAACGCGCAAAAATCTACTCTGACTTTATTATAAAACGGGCGCGGCATTCCCGTAACACAACCGCAGTACTATTATATCGAATTTTTAAAAAAAATCAAGCCTGACTCCGCTTACAGATCTTCCTGGTGATTTGGCAGACTGAGCCGCCTGACCCGCATGGATCGTTTGGAAAGCGACGTGATCGGAGCCGGTTCCGATTTCCGGTGCTTTTTGCGGGACACTTCTTCAGCGTTCCCGTCGGGCAGGCGCACCTCCGGCATCAGCTCATCGGAAATGATCTGCAGCATTTCCGAAAATTTTTTCAATTCTCTCGGCTTGAACCGCTTCCCCATCCGTTCAACGATCGTGTGCAGATATTGGCTGCCGCCACCGTAATATTCACGGTATTTTTCCGTTACGATCAGGTGATATTCCCGTTTGTCGCGCTGAGACTGCCGTTTCTCCACATATCCTTTGCGGATGAGACTGTTGACTTTATAGGCTGCATTGGACGGAGAGATCTGCGCAAAGGTGGCAAATTCGTTGATAGTGGGGCTGCCAATGGCATCGATGGTCTCCATACAAAAGGCTTCCATCGTGGTCAGGCTCGTTTCGCGGTCTTCAAATCTGGTAAAAAGATGCTGATAAAATTCCAGTTTGAACTTTGTAAAAACACGCAAAAACACATTTTCCAGCATACCGGATCCCTCGCTTTTTCTTCTCTACCAGTATACGCGTTTCAGCCCGCAACGTCAATCCCGTTTTGTGACCGAAAACAAAAGCCGCCGCGGAACCTTTTTCACGCTGTGTAAAATCCGGAATAAATAAAACAATTTTACATGATATTCCGAAAGCCTTGTAAATCCTTTTGGTGTGTTGTATGATATGGTATATCACACAGCTTTGCTGCAGAGATCGGATCTGCGGCAGAAAGAAAGGAATCTGCTTCGCGATGAAACTCAACGATGCCGTCCGGGACAGCTGGAACGCCTGTTCCGACGATTACTTCGCCATGGAATACGGTCAGCCCGAAACGCTGAATCTGCTCAAGGCCGACCCTTTGCGCGCGTTTCCGCCGGCAGTCCGGCAGACGATCCGCACGATTTTTCCCGATCTGCACGGCAAACGGGTCTGCGTTCCCTCCAGCGGCGATAATCTGGCCGCGTTTGCATTTTCGCTGCTCGGCGCGGACGTCACCTCCTGCGATCTGGCGGAGCGGCAGCTGGAAAACGCCGAAAAAATTGCCGCCGCACAGGGCTGGACGCTCCGGTTTCATGCCTGCGACTCAATGGAAATGACCGGGATCCCGGACAAAAGCTTTGACTTGGTTTACACTTCGAACGGCGTAAACACCTGGATCAGCGATCTGACGTCCATGTACCGTCAGTTTTACCGGATCCTGAAGCACGGCGGGGTTTACCTCTTCTTTGATACGCACCCGTTCAACCGCCCGTTCGACGACGAAACGAACATTCTGCAGGTCAAAAAACACTATGATGATACGCGCGGCAACGACTGGCGTGTGCAGGATCTGTTCGGCTCCCTGCTGCAAAGCGGCTTCACCGTCACACAGATGAACGAGTTTTCCGCCGATCGCGACACACTCGGCGCTGCCTGGTGGGAACCGGAGGAATGGGACGAAAAATCCGACTGGCACAAAAACCCGTACGCCGCATTGCCGCAGTGGATCTCATTCTGCGCCGAAAAGCGGACGGCGCAGAACACTGCGGAAAACGCCTGCCGCCCGGCGGAATGATCCGCCGCCCTTCACAACCAAAAATCCCACGGAAACAGGGTTTCCGTGGGATTTTTTTGCAGCAGAATTTCGCCGTAATTCAGTGCGTGCCGTAAATGCGGTCGCCGGCGTCGCCCAGACCGGGCACGATGTAGCCGTTTTCGTTCAGCTTTTCATCGATGGCTGCCGTATAGACCGGCACATCGGGATGCTCTTTGCAGACGCGCTCGAGGCCGCACGGCGCAGAAACGATGCAGACAAAGGTGATGCTTTTCGGATTGCTGCGCTTGACGGCGCTGATCGCATCACAGGCAGAACCGCCGGTGGCCAGCATCGGATCAAGAATAAACACATCACGTTCCGAAATATCTTCCGGAAGCTTTTTATAATATTCGACCGGCTCCAGCGTCTGTTCGTTGCGGTACATGCCGATATGGCCGACCTTTGCCACCGGAGTCAGCGACAGGGCGCCGTCGAGCATGCCCATTCCGGCGCGCAGGATCGGCACATAGGCCAGCTTTTTGCCTGCGATCATCGGCACCTTCGTTTTGCAGATCGGGGTTTCGATTTCCACTTCTTCCGTGGGAAGATCACGCATTGCCTCATAACAGAGGAAGGTTGCAATTTCCGTTACCAGCGTTCTGAAATCACGCGTTCCTGTCTCCTTTTCGCGCATCAGGGAAAGCTTGTGCTGAACCAGCGCGTGCTTTACAACTGTAACCTGCCCGTTTTCCATCATGATAACCATTCCCTTTCTTTTATTTTGAATACGGTTTGGCCCGGCCAAAATGTTCGGTTTACAAGCGGCCTTCTTCAATATCGGCGATCATGCCGACGCGGCGGCTGTGGCGCCCGCCTTCAAACGGCGCATCGAGATAGATCCCGACCAGCTCTCTGCCTTTTTCCGGCGAAACCACACGCCCGCCGAGGCACAGAATATTGGCGTCGTTATGACGGCGGCAATATTCCGCCGAAAACGCATCGGAACAGACGGCTGCGCGGATTCCCTTCACCTTGTTTGCCGCAATCGAAATACCGATGCCTGTACCGCAGAACAGCAGTCCGCGCTCATATTCCCCGCCGGCGACCGCATGAGCCACCTGCGCTGCAACAGCCGGATAGTCGACGGAGTCTTCGCTGAAGGTACCGAAGTCCCGATAGGCGATTCCCCGCTCGTCCAAATATTTTTTGATCTCCTCTTTCAGAAGATAGCCTCCGTGATCTGCACCGATCGCAATCATTTCCTGTGAACATCCTTTCCGCTTTCCTTTGTACCGCACTCGCCGGATCCCTGCTGTTCCCGGCGCTTTTTCAGCTCACGCTCCGCCTGCGGCGGACGCAGATAAACCGGGGACAGCTCTTCCGCAGAGAACGTCCGCTGTTGATTATACACCTCCTGCGCGGCAAGTGCAACACCGCTGGCACGCTGGAAACGCAAATGCGGCGGTGCAAGGCAGAATTGCGGGCTTGATTTTCCAAAGCATTCCCAGCAAAGCGCCGCGCCGTCCCCTGTCAGGATCCAGCTGTGCCCGCCTGCCGCCAGTTCTTCGCCAAGCTGCGCCGCGGCGATCGCCCGGTCTTCGCAAAGGCGCGTCACGCTGTCGCCGTCAACCGCAAAAAGCGCGTTGTAAACCTGACCGCACCGGGCGTCCATCGTGCAGCAGACGTTTGCCCGCTGGCCGGTAAAGAGACGCGCCATCGCCTCCAGCGTGGAAACCGGCACGCACGGCACATGACCGGAAAACGCCAGCCCCTTCACCAGAGAAACGCCGATGCGCACACCGGTAAAGGAGCCGGGGCCGACCGCCGCCGCATAGCAGCCGATCTCCGAAAACGGGATCTGCGCACAGTCTAGAATCTGTTCCACCAGCGGAAGCAGCGTCTGGCTGTGGGTCAGCCCGATATTGGTAAACGCTTCGCAAAGCAGCTTGCCGTCCTCCCAGACGGCTGCCGAGGCAGCCGAAGCCGAGGATTCCACCGCAAGGATTTTCATGCCGAGATCAATCCCTTTCCTGCCGGCGCTCCGGCATCGTGATCCGGAAAACGCGGTCGTTTTCCGCTTCTCCGCGCGAAATATCGATCCGCACCGGATCTTCCAGCGCGCCGTCAATGTTTTCGCTCCATTCCACAGCCAGCACACCGGTGCCGAGATAGTCAAAAAAGCCGGTGGAATACAGGTCGTCCCAGCTTTCCACGCGATACATATCAAAATGATACAGCGGCACTCTTCCGCCGTTATATTGGTTCACCAGCGCGAAGGTCGGGCTGGAAACATCGTCCTGCACGCCAAGCCCGCGCGCAAGGCCGCGCACAAACGCCGTTTTTCCCATTCCGAGCCCGCCGGAAAACGCAAGCACCTCATCGCCCTTCAGGCGTGCTGCCAATGCTTCGCCCAGCTGCTCGGTCTCCTCCGGCGAATGAGTCAGATAGCTTTCCATAGGATTTCTTTGCCGTCCTTTCACCGGTTTTGCGGCATACGCACAAAGAACAGGGTCAGCCGGCGCTGACCCTGCAATTTCAGAACAGACCGGTGATTTTTTGTTCTTCCCCGATGCCGATGCGTTCCGCCGCAGGAACCTTCGGCAAGCCGGGCATGGTCATGATATTCCCCGTCAGCGCAACCACAAAGCCCGCTCCGTTGGAGAGACGGACCTCGCGTACGGTGATCCGGAATCCCTTTGGCCGACCCAGCAGCGCTGCGTCATCCGAAAGCGAATATTGCGTTTTCGCAATGCAAACCGGCATTTCTCCCGCGCCGAGCGCCTCGATTTCGGCAAGGCTCTTTTTTGCTGCCGGTGCAAAATCCACGCCGTCCGCGCCGTAGATCTCTTTTGCGATCGTTTCGATCTTTTCGCACAACGGCATCCCATCGGGATAGATCGGATGAAAATCGGACGGTTTTTCCGCAGCGGCGCAGACCTTTTCGGCCAGCTCACGGCCGCCCTCGCCGCCCTTGGCGAACACTTCGGACAGCGCAAAATCAGCGCCGAGACTGCGGCAGTAATTTTCGATATATTCCAGTTCCGCGTCGGAATCGCTGCCGAAGCGGTTGATGGCGACGACCACCGGGACGCCGTATTTATGCATATTCTCAATGTGTGCGCCGAGATTCACGATGCCTTTTTCCAGCGCGGCAAGGTTTTCCTCTCCCAGCTCCGCCTTGGGAACGCCGCCGTTATACTTCAGCGCGCGAACCGTCGCCACCACAACCACGGCGCGCGGCTTCAGGCCTGCCAGACGGCATTTGATATCAAAGAATTTTTCTGCGCCAAGGTCGGAACCGAAGCCGGCCTCGGTGATGCAGTAATCGCCGAGCTTCAGCGCCAGCCGGGTCGCGCGGACGGAATTGCAGCCGTGCGCAATATTGGCAAACGGGCCGCCGTGCATCAGCACCGGGGTTCCCTCCAGCGTCTGGATCAGGTTCGGCAGAAGGGCTTCCTTGAGCAGCGCCGTCATGGCCCCGTCCGCCTTCAGGTCGGAGCAGTAGACCGGTTTTCCGTCAAAGGTATAAGCCACCAGGATCCGGCCAAGCCGTTTCTGCAGATCCGCCAGATCGGAGGCCAGGCACAGAATCGCCATGACCTCGCTGGCAACGGTGATAATGAACCCGTCCTCGCGCGGGACTCCGTTCACTTTGCCGCCGAGACCGATGACAATATTCCGCAGCGCACGGTCGTTCATATCCATGCAGCGTTTGATCAGGATCCTGCGCGGATCGATCTGCAGGCTGTTTCCCTGCTGCAGATGGTTGTCGAGCATGGCGCAGAGCAGATTATTTGCCGCCGTAATGGCGTGCATGTCACCGGTAAAATGCAGGTTCAGTTCCTCCATGGGAACGACCTGAGCATATCCGCCGCCGGCTGCGCCGCCCTTGACGCCGAACACCGGCCCGAGCGACGGTTCCCGCAGCGCAACCACCGCCCGTTTTCCGATTCTGGCCATCGCTTCGCCAAGGCCGGCCGTGGTCGTGGTTTTGCCTTCTCCTGCGGGGGTGGGATTGATCGCCGTAACCAGAATCAGCTTTCCGTCCGGCTTATCCTGCAAGCGACGCATCAGAGAATCTTCCAGTTTGGCCTTGTAGCGGCCGAACGGGAGCCATTCTTCCTCACGGATCCCAAGCTCTTCCGCGATCTCGCGGATCGGACGCATTGGGGTTTGCTGGGCAATTTCAATATCGCTGAGCATAGTCTCCCTCTTTCATTCCGCTCCGAACTGCCGGCGGTACTTCGCTTACTGCCGGGCTGATTTCGCTTTTATGGAAATCCGGCGCCGCGCAAACCATTTTTACGGCGGCCGGCCGATGATCGGAGCTGTTTTTTTATAGTATACCATAAGATTTGAAATCTTCAAAGGTTTTTACTTGAACTGATGAGGAAAAAATAATATAATACTCGTGTTACACATTGACAAAAACCCGAGCGCCCGCTGGGCATAAGACAAAGGAGCGTTTGGTTTGACAAAAATTCTGAAAAGCATCGGCCGTTATTTTACACGCACCAATCTTCCCCTCTGGATCGTGTGCATCATCACCTCCTGCTACGGTGCAGCGCTCGTTTACAGCGCAACGCGCACGGGCGGAACCGGCCAATTCAACACGCAGGTGATCGCCATCGCCATCGGCTACGCCGGAGCGATCCTGATTTCGCTGTTTGATTACAAATCCATTGCGAAGCTCTGGCCGCTCATTGCGGTTTTCTGCATTGCGCTGATGGCCGTAACGTCTGTGTTCGGCATCACGGTGGCCGGAACCGACGACAAGGCCTGGATCCGGATCGGCGGGGTTTCGTTTCAGCCGAGCGAGCTGGTCAAGATCGGATTTATTGTAACGCTTGCAAAGCATCTGGATGTTCTGCGGGAAAAGGACAAGCTGAAATCCTTCTGGCAGATCGCGCTGCTGTTCTGCCATGCGCTGATCCCGATGGGGATCATTCATCTGCAGGGCGACGACGGCGCAGTGCTGGTTTTTCTTTTTATTTTTCTTGCTATGTCTTTCGGCGCCGGAGTCCAGCTGCGCTATTATGCCGCGTTTTTCGGCGCGGTGGGCATTGCTGCGCCGCTCGCCTGGAAATACGTTCTCAACAACGACCAGAAAATGCGTTTCCGGATCCTGCTTGATCATTCCGCCGACCCGCAGGGCTACGGTTACCAGCAGGGACAGGGCGAGATCTCCATCGGCTCCGGAATGTTTTCCGGGCGCGGTTACCTGCAGGGGCCGCGCGTTACGGCCGGCATTGTTCCGGAAGACCACAACGATTTTATTTTTACCGTCGCCGGAGAGGAATTCGGCTTTGTGGGCTGCGTCGCGATCATGGTGCTGCTGGCGTCCATTCTTGCTCTGACGCTGTATATTGCTGCGCGGGCGCGCGATCCGCTGGGGAAATATATCTGCTACGGCTTTTTCGGGATGATCGCCCTGCAGGCCGCAGAAAACATCGGCATGTGCCTGTATGTGCTGCCGGTGGTCGGAATTACGCTGCCGTTTTTCAGCGCGGGCGGTTCCTCTGCTGCATGCCTTTATTTCGGGATCGGTCTGGTTCAGTGCGTCTACGCCAACCGGAACAATAAGATCACGGTCGGGATGCTCGCAGAAAACGATTAGGAACGGAGACAGCCGCGATGATTTTCAGCGAAACCTTCTTTTTTCGGACGGCAGAACTGATCGGTACGCTCGCCTTTGCAGCCTCCGGCGCGATGCTTGCCATCGACCGGCACCTGGATCTGCTCGGCGTTATCGTGCTGGGCGTCACCACCGCGCTGGGCGGCGGTGTGCTCCGCGACATCATGAGCCGGTCGACCCCGGCAGTCCTCTGCAAGCACATTTATGCGGTCGCCTCTATTGCCGGCGGCCTTCTGTATTATCTTTGCTATTATTTCGGCTGGAACAGCGAGCTTCCCGTTCTTCTTTCCGTGCTGCTCGTCGTTGTCATCCGCCTGTTGGCTGCACACCTGCGCTGGGATCTGCCGAAAATTGCATAACAGTCTGGAGCGCTTCTTTTGAAAAACAAAAATTTCAGCGGCATTCTTCTTGCCGTTTCCGCCGCCGCACTTTATGCGCTGAACGCGCCCTGTTCCAAGCTTCTGCTGGCAGAGATCACCCCCACCATGCTTGCTGCGCTGCTGTATCTGGGCGCCGGTACCGGCATGTTCCTGACAGGGCTGCTGCAGCGGATCCTCTGCCACGGCAGAACGGAGGAAAAGCGGCTGACCACAAAAGACCTGCCCTACACCGCAGCAATGGTTTTGCTGGATATCGCGGCCCCTGTCCTGCTGATGGCAGGTCTGAGCTCCACCACCGCCGCCAACGCCTCGCTGCTCAATAACTTCGAGATCGCCGCAACCAGCGTGATCGCCCTCTGGCTGTTTCACGAAAAAATATCCCCACGGCTTACGCGGGTGGTCGTAAAACAGTTAAATTGGGGATAGCCGCAAAGCGGCGCAAGGGGTGCAGACTCTTGTACGGAATGAAGTGACGCAAAGCAGCCCGGATGTTTGAGTGTCCGGGCTGCCAGCCCCGCAAAGCGCACTT
>JAQXJH010000098.1 GCA_029008595.1 Bacillota bacterium | reverse complement strand
CTTCGGTCAGTCCGTCGACCACCTGCTCCAGCGGTTCCACACGCGCCGCCTCCGCCTCGTCGTCGGCAGCAAAGGCGTCTGCCGCCAGATTCAGGATCTCCCGCAGCGCGCCGAACAGCACCTTCAGTTCGGCATTTGCCTGATCGGAGAAGGAGATCTTCTTCTCCTTCATCTCCTCGGCGACCTCCAGAATGTTGACCGAATGGTCGGAGATCCGTTCAAAATCCCCGATGCAATGCAGCAGCTTGCTGACTGCGCGGCTGTCCTGATCCGAAAGTTCCCGGCTTGAAAGCTTTACCAGATAGGTGCCGAGCCGGTCTTCATACTCGTCAATTTTATCTTCCAGCCGGCGGATATGCTCGGCCTGCTTTTCGTCGTACCGCTCCATCATCTGCAGCGCGGCGAGGATGCTTTCGCGGGAAAGCTGCGCCATCTGCACCGTTGTGCTGCGGCACTGCTCCAGCGCAAACGAGGGCGAATTGAGAAACCGTTCATCCAACCCGGCAAAGGCGCTGTCTTGTTCCTCCCGGTCGCGGACGGTCATGGACGCCAGCTTGCCGAGCAGTCTGGCAAACGGCAGCAGCACCAGCGTGGTCACCACATTGAACAGCGTATGCACCACCGCAATATCGGCCGCGTTCAGCGCATTCTGAACAAATTCAAACTGAAAAACGGCGTTGAGCGCATAATACGCGCCCAGAAACAGCACGGAACCGATGATATTGAAATACAAATGCACCATCGCTGCCCGCTTGGCATTCTTTTTCGCGCCGATACAGGAGATCAGCGCGGTGGCGCAGGTGCCGATATTCTGCCCGAGGATCACCGGGATCGCCGCGCCGTAGGTGATTTTTCCCGTTGCGGAAAGCGCCTGCAGAATTCCGACGGACGCCGAGGACGACTGGATCACCGCCGTCAGCAGCGCGCCGGCCAGAACACCGAGCAGCGGATTGGACGAAAGCGTCAGCAGGATCCCGGTGAACTGCGGAACCTCCGCCAGCGGCTTGACCGCACTGCTCATGGCGCTCATGCCGTACATCAGAACCGCAAAGCCGACCAGAATGCCGCCGATATCCTTTTTGCGTCCTTTTTTGCCCGCCATGATCAGAATAATGCCGATCATGGCCAGAAGCGGCGAAAAAGATTCCGGTTTCAGCAGCCGGATCAGGATGCTGTCCCCCTGCAGACCGGTCAGGCTGAGCAGCCATGCGGTGATCGTGGTGCCGATGTTTGCCCCCATGATGATGCCGGTCGCCTGTGTCAGCTTCATGATGCCGGAATTGACAAAGCCGACGACCATCACCGTCGTCGCCGAGGACGACTGGATCACCGCCGTCACGCCCGCGCCCAGCAGAACGCCCTTGATCGGGTTGTTCGTCATTTTTTCCAGTGTTTTTTCCAGCTTTCCGCCGGAAAGCTTTTCGAGTCCGCTGCCGAGCAGATTCATGCCGAACAGAAAAAAGGCCAGTCCGCCCACCAGAGACAGGCAGGAAAAGATATCCATCGCTCTGTTCCTTCCCTTTTTTGAATTTACTTTTTCTTTACACGATTATCTTACCATAGCACCGGTAAAGAACAAACACATTTCATGTAAAATGAAAGTAAAATCTTCGGCGACAAAACAGCCCCGAAACCCGGGGAACACCGGGCTTCGGGGCTGTTCGGAACAAAGCTTTGTCAATCGGTCACATCAGCTTTTCGTACAGGGCACGGATCTCTTCCACGCTGGTATCACGCGGATTTCCGGGACGGCACGCATCGGCATAGGCGCTTTCCGCAAGGAACGAAACGTCCTCCGGCTTGAGGATCTCCTTCAGATCCTGCGGGATCCCGACGTCACGGCTGAGCGCACGGACGGCCTCCACGGCGGCCTTCCGGTATTCCTCCTGCGACATTTCGTCTGTGCCGGCCACTCCCATTGCGGCAGCAATCTGGCGGTACTTCTCTCCGGTGAACGGCGCGTTGTATTCCAGAACGGTCGGAAGAATAATGGCGCAGGCAACCCCGTGCGGAGTATCATAAAGCGCGCTGAGCCCATGCGCCATGCTGTGGACGATGCCCAGCCCGACGTTGGAAAAGCCCATTCCGGCAATATACTGCCCCAGCGCCATTGCCTCGCGGCCTTCCGGCGTATTGGCGACGGCGCCGCGCAGGTTTTTCGAGATGATCTCGATCGCCTTCAGATGGAACATATCGGTCATTTCCCATGCGCCCTTGGTGATGTAGCCCTCGATGGCATGCGTCAGCGCGTCCATACCGGTCGCAGCGGTCAGCCCCTTCGGCATGCTGCTCATCATATCGGGATCGACAACGGCAACGTTCGGAATGTCGTGCGTATCCACGCAGACAAACTTGCGCTTCTTTTCCACGTCGGTGATCACATAATTGATCGTGACCTCGGCGGCCGTCCCGGCGGTGGTCGGCACTGCAATGGTGAAGACGCACGGATTCTTTGTCGGCGCAACGCCTTCCAGACTGCGCACATCGGCAAATTCCGGGTTGGTCACGATCACGCCGATCGCTTTTGCGGTGTCCATGGAAGAGCCGCCGCCGATCGCGATGATGTAATCGGCTCCGGCCGCCTGAAATGCCGCCACACCGTGCTGA
>JAQXJH010000097.1 GCA_029008595.1 Bacillota bacterium | reverse complement strand
CGGTGTCTTTCTGACCGGCGCCCTGCTTGAAAAAAAGCTGGCTTTTCTGGCCGAAGTGGTCTATCTGCTGATCGGTGCGATCGGTATTCCGGTGTTCGCCGGTTTTGCCAGCGGTGTCGGCAGGCTGTTCGGGCCAACAGGCGGTTATCTGATCGCCAGCCCGCTGATGGCATTTTTGATCGCATGGATCATTGAACCGTTCCGGAAGAAAAAAAAGCCGGTCTATCTTGCCATGCTGGTGGTCGGAATGGCCGCTGCGCTGGTCGTGTGCTACCTGTTCGGTACGGCGTGGTTTAGTATTTACAGCAAATGCTCCTTTGTGGAGGGGCTGGGCTTCTGCGTGCTCCCGTTTCTGGTGCCCGATGTGATCAAGCTGGTGGCTGCGGCAGCAGTTGCCGCTGCGGTCGATGCCGTTCTGCAAAAAATCAGAACGCGTGCCTGATGGGCAGCGTTTTCCGTCCCCGCCGCAGAGCTTCCGAAAGGAGCGCTTCTGCGGCGCTTTTGTCTTTCTGCCGTTGAAGATCGCTTCCGCCCGTGATATAATGGAAAAAATCTTTGAAATCAAGGAGGCGCCGGGATGCCGATGAACGCAGACAGCCGGATCAATCTGGCTTTGATGGCGCATGTGGATGCGGGGAAAACGACCCTGACCGAGCAGCTTCTCTTCCGGTGCGGCGCGATCCGGAAACCGGGGCGTGTGGACGAAGGAACTGCGCGGACGGATTCGCTGGCAGTGGAACGGGAACGCGGCATCTCCGTCCGGGCTGCCGTCACCTCGCTGGAGTGGAAAGGCTGCGCGATCAACCTGATCGATACGCCGGGCCATACAGACTTTGCCGGCGAGGTGGACCGCGTGTTCGGTGCGCCGGATGCGGCGGTGCTGCTGATCTCTTCTGTGGAAGGGATCCAGTCGAACACCATAGGGCTGCTGAAAGCCTTTGCCCGTGCAGAGCTGCCGTACATGGTATTTCTGAATAAGATCGATCGCGCCGGAAGTCATTGTGAAGAAATCGTCCGTCAACTGAATCAGGATTTCGGCGGCGGCTTCCGTCTGATGAATACGCCGCTGCAGGAGGGAGAAAAAGACTGTCCGGTCAGTCCGCTGCCGGCCGGGGAAGGCTTTACCGAGCTTCTGGCGGATTTTGATGACGATGCGGCAGAAAAATTTCTGGACGGGATCTCTCTGCCGGCAGAGCAGCAGGATCATCTTCTGCGCCGGCTCTGTACAAACGGAACGGTGCATCCGGTGCTGTGCGGCGCGGCGCTTGCCGGGGTGGGCGTCAACGGGCTGCTGGATGCCGTTGTGCGCTGGATGCCGCGTGCTTCGGAAAAGCTTTGTCCGGGGCTTTCCGGTCTTGTTTTTAAGCTGGAGCACGACAAAACGATGGGAAAGGTGGCGCACGTCCGGCTGTTTGGCGGGAGCGTGAAAAAGCGCGATATGCTGTTCCCGAATGAAAAAGTCAGCCAGATCAGAAAATGGTCCGGCGATAAATATACGGATGTGGAAGAATTATGTGCCGGGGATATCGGTTCGCTCTGCGGACTGACCTCGGTGCGGTGCGGCAGCGTGATCGGGCAGGCGGCGCTGCATGGAGAAAGCCGCCTCGCAAACCCGTTTCTGTGCGTTTCCGTTGCTCCGGAAAGCGAAGCGCAGCTGCCCGCGCTGGTAGCCGCCGCAAGAGAGCTTGCCGAAGAGGATCCGCTGCTGGACGTTCACTGGGAAAAGACAGAGCGCGAGGTGCAGCTGAACATTACGGGCCGGATCCAGGCAGAGGTGCTGCAGCGCCTTTTTCAGGAGCGGTATGGGCTGCAGACAAGCTTTTCTCCGCCTGCCGTGATCTACCGGGAAACACCGTCGCAGGCCGGATTCGGCTTTGAAGCCTACACCATGCCAAAGCCGTGCTGGGCGGTGGTCAGGCTGCTGCTGGAACCGCTGCCGAGGGGGAGCGGTGTGGAATGGTGCCCCGGGAATGTGCCGAACGACAAGCTGTTTTACCGGTATCAGTCGCAGATCAAAACCGCTTTTTTCCGTGCGCTGGAGCAGGGGCTTTCCGGGTGGCAGGTGACCGATCTGCGTGCAACGCTGGTGGATGGAGAACACCATACCGTTCATACGCATCCGCTGGATTTTTTTGTTGCGACGCCAATGGCCGTCATGAACGGTCTGCAGAATACCGGGACCACGCTGCTGGAGCCGCTGCTTTCGGTTCATATCAGCGCCGGCGAAGAGTGCTTTGGCCGGATCACAGGAGACATTATCCAGATGCGCGGAACCTTTGATCCGCCCGTCGTGCATCACGGTGTCTTTTCTCTGGATGCGCTGATCCCGGCAGCGACCTCGCTGGAATATCCGATCCGCTTTGCCTCGCTGACGTCGGGCAAAGGATTGTATGCACCAACCTTTTACGGGTACCGTGAATGTCCGCCCGGCTTCCGGTGCGAAACAAAACGGCGCGGCGTCAATCCGCTGGACCGTTCCAAATGGATCCTTTATGCGCGCGGCGCTTATTCGGGAGAAGAATAAGGCGAACTGCAGTTCCCTCTCAAAAGAAAAAACGGCGAAGCCCCGGAAAAAGTACGGGACTTCGCCGTTTGGCATCTGGTCAGATGCAGTAATCGCTCATGTATTTTTCCATGGCAGCCAGCATGTCGCCGCTGAACTGCTGTTCCTTCAGATAATCATAAATATCGCGTACCGTCACGATCGCGTGGACGTCAATCCCGAATGTCTCCCGAACCTCCATCACGGCGGTTTTTCCGGGCGTCTGGCCAACCTCGCAGCGGTTGACGGAAATAAACATATCGGGCACCGTCACTTTGGCGCATCCGGTCAGGATCGGCATCACTTCACGGATCGCTGTTCCGGCGGTGATCACATCCTCAATGATGATGATGCGGTCGCCGTCCGCGGGCTTGTAGCCGACCAGGCTGCCGCCTTCCCCGTGATCCTTGGCTTCCTTGCGGTTGAAGAAGAACGGCTTATCGATCCCGTAATTGCGCGCCAGTGCTCCTGCGGCGGAGGTCGCGAGCGGAATGCCCTTGTAGGCCGGGCCGAACATTGCGTCAAACCGGTCGCCGCAGGTGCTGCTGATCAGCGAAGCGTAAAATTCGCCCAGCGTGGAGATCTGCGCGCCGGTGCGGTAGTTTCCGGTGTTGACAAAGTACGGTGTATGGCGTCCGCTTTTTGTCACAAAGCTGCCGAAACGCAATACGTCGGCGCTCATCATGAATTCAATGAATTTTTTCTTTTCTGCCTGCAGCATGGTTTATCATCCTTTTCATAAATTGTTTCCGGTTTTCGGGGGGACCGCCGCGCTTTTGCCCGGATGCCGTGCGCAAATGATGCGCTTTTTCCGGCTGCGGCTCACTTTTTCGGCATGGAGCGCAGGAAGCGGAACGTTTCTTTTTCGCCTTTTTCAGCGAGCATCGTGAGCAGCTGCTCCAGCAGTTCGGACGTTTCCGGGTGAATGACCCGGCGTTTTTTGCCGTTTAAAAAGTAATCCAGAGCGCTGCGGTCGGTGTAGCGTGATTTCTGATAGATCTTGCTGGCGGCAACACGGTCGCAGAACATTTCGATCACGAACCGGACCGGCATTTTTACCGGGCAGACGGTGCGCGTGGCCGGATTGTAATCGCTCCAGTATTCAAAATGGTGGCGGTTGCGGCCCTTGTGGTGCATCCAGGCGAGGGAGTAGCCGTAGGCGTCGCGTTCGCCCTCGTTGGGGCTGCGGCTGCCCTGATAATATTTTGCTCCCACCCAGAATTCAGAAGGGCTGTATTTGGAAAGATCGTGTACCAGCCCGCGCCATGGGATCCCGGCGCGAAAACAGTTCCGGATCACCTGATGCCGGTGTTTGGTAATCGTCCGGAAATGATTCCAGACATTCTGTAAACGGATCGTAGCGGATCACCCTTTGGTTTGATTTTCGGGAGAAGCGGCGATGCCGGCGGAATTTTCCCCGCTGCCGTCCGGAGCAGAAGGGCACGCCCCGGCAGCTGCTTCAGCGCTGTTTTCTGCCGCCGGAAGGGCTTCGGCTTCCGGTTCTGCACGGCGTTCGTCTCCGGTTTCTGCAGCAGCTCCGGTATCAGCCGAACGCTCTGCCCCGGCTGACGATTGTTCGGCCGGAATCGCTTCCGTGCTGCCTCCCGAAGCGCGCAGACGGCTGGAAACGAAGAAAACACGCACCAGAAGCACCAGGGAACCGGAAAAAAGCAGCAGCCCCAGAACGGCACCCACGGTGTATTTTGCTGCCAGCGTTCGCGCCTGAGAGGCCTTTTCGGTCAACAGAGCCGATTCCTGTTCGGTGAGTGGTCTGTCTCCGTCCGTGGTATGCAGACTGAAATTGTCCAGCCCCGCAGCGGCGGTCAGGGGTTCATAAACGGCGGCTGC
>JAQXJH010000096.1 GCA_029008595.1 Bacillota bacterium | reverse complement strand
CTGAAGTCGTAAGGACTGCCGGCGACATGCGGCCGCGGCAGAGCAAACGCCTCCGGATTGCCGCCCTGCGCCGCTTTGTCCAGATGAACGCCGCCCGGATACGGCATCCCCATGGCGCGCGCCGCCTTGTCAAACGCTTCTCCCGCCGCATCGTCGCGCGTTTTGCCAACCACGCGCATCACCGTGTAATCCTGCACCTCCACAATATGGCTGTTGCCGCCCGAAACCACAAGACAGAGAAACGGCGGCTTCAGCTCCGGATGCGCCAGATAATTTGCGGCGATGTGCGACCGGAGATGGTGCACGCCCACCAGCGGCAGACCGTTGGCCGCCGCAAAGCCCTTGGCAAAATTCACGCCGACCAGCAGGGAGCCGATCAGCCCCGGGGCAAACGTGACCGCTACACCGTCCAGCTGCGACGGCAAAAGGCCTGCGCCGTCGAGTGCGCCGCGAACCACGGCACAGATATTTTCCGTATGGCGGCGCGACGCGATCTCCGGCACGACGCCTCCATATTGTTTGTGTTCTTCCACCTGAGAATTCAGCACATTGGAAAGAATTTTTCTTCCGTCTTCGACGACTGCGGCGCCGGTATCGTCACAGGAGGATTCAATTGCCAGAATTCGCATAATAACCGTCCTTTGTTTTTTCGGCATCCTCTTTCTGCCGTTCCTTTTACTTCGCGGCGTTTGTCCAGGTCATCAGCACAGCGTCCTCGGCAGGGTTCCGGTAAAAGCCGCGCCGCCGGCCGACCGGAACAAACCCTTCGCTCTGATATAGCGCCATAGCTGCGCCGTTGGACGCGCGCACCTCAAGCGTCAGAAAAGAAAGCCCGAGGGCAGAGGAACATTGCTTCAGCCGCTGCACCAGCGCACGGCCGACGCCGCCGTTCCGGAACTGCGGAAAAACGGCGATATCGGTGACCGAGCCTTCGTCCAGCACAAAGCTCATCCCCGCATAACCGGCGACCTGACCATTCCGCACCGCGACAAAAAGCCTCATTCTGTCGTCTGTGAGCGCGGCTTCCAGCTGCGCGCGGGACCATGGTTCTGAAAAGCACTCCCGCTCCAGCCGTGAAACGGCATCCAGATGCTCCGCTGCAAACGGGAGGATCCCGGTTTTACACATGGCTTTTCACCTTCTGCATCAGGATGCCGAGCGCGGCGGAAAGCTCCTCCCGGCAGGCGCGGTAGGCATCCAGATCTTCGCCGAACGGATCGCGGATATCTCCGAGAACATAGATCTTTCCCTTCGGCGCGCCCGCCTGCTCCAGAATATAAGCGTGCGTCGGGCTGACCGCCGCGATCAGATCCGCCGCGGCGATATCGCTTCCGGTCAGCCGGTGGGATGAATGGCGCTCCAGGTCAACGCCGATCTCCCGACAGGCCTGCACCGCATTGGCAGAGGCCGGCTTGCCTTCCAGCGCGCTGATCCCAGCGCTGGACACCTGCAGCGAAAACAGCTTTTCCCTCGCAGCCAGCTGGGCAAACATGCCCGCCGCCATCGGGCTGCGGCAGGTGTTGCCCGTGCAGACAAATAAAATCTTCACGTTCCGCAAACGCTCCTTTCCGTTCGGCTTTCAGGCTTCGCGGATAGAATTGAGCAGCCCGCCCTTTTGAATGATATTCTGAATAAACGGCGGAAACGGCTGCGCCTGATACGTTTTTCCGGTTGTGCGGTCGGTGATGACGCCGGTGTCAAAGTCAACGTGTACGTCGTCGCCTTCGCTGATCCCGTTTGCCGCTTCGTCACATTCCAGAATCGCCAGACCGATATTGATGGCGTTGCGGTAAAAGATGCGTGCAAAGGTGGATGCGATCACGCAGGAGACGCCGCTCGCCTTGATCGCGATCGGGGCGTGCTCCCGGGAAGAGCCGCAGCCGAAATTCTTCTGCGCCACAATGATATCGCCCGGCTGAACCTTTGTGACAAAATCCTTATCAATATCCTCCATGCAGTGGGAGGCCAGCTCCTCGTGCGAGGTGGTGTTGAGATACCGCGCCGGAATAATGACGTCGGTATCGATATTATCTCCGAACTTATGAACTTTTCCCTGTGCAATCATTGCAGAAGCCTGCCTTTCTGATTCAAATCAATCGATCACAGCTTTGCCGGATCGGTAATATAGCCGGTAACGGCGCTTGCCGCGGCCACCGCCGGGCTGGCCAGATAGACCTCGGATTCGATGTGGCCCATGCGGCCGACAAAGTTGCGGTTGGTCGTTGCCACAGCGCGCTCGCCTTTGCCCAGAATGCCCATGTGGCCGCCCAGACACGGCCCGCAGGTCGGCGTGGAAACAATGGCCTCCGCTTCAATGAAGGTCTGCAGCAGGCCTTCCTTCAGCGCATCCAGATAGATCTGCTGTGTGGCGGGGATCACGATGCAGCGCACCCATTTTGCCACCTTGCGCCCTTTGAGCAACGCAGCCGCAGCGCGCAGGTCTTCCATACGGCCGTTGGTGCAGGAGCCGATGACCACCTGGTCGATCTTCACTTCTCCCACCTCATCGACGGTGCGCGTGTTCGACGGCAGATGCGGGAACGATACCGTCGGCCGCAGCGCGGAAAGATCGATCGTGTAGGTCGCGGTATACTCGGCATCCTCATCGGCAGAATATTCCACCGGCTCCCGCTGGAAGCGGCCCTTGATGTACTCGCGCGTCACGTCGTCCACCGGGAATATCCCGTTCTTTGCTCCCGCTTCGATCGCCATATTCGCAATGCAGAGACGGTCATCCATCGAAAGGCTTTTTACGCCGTCTCCGGTAAATTCCATCGACTGATACAGCGCGCCGTCCACGCCGATCATGCCGATAATATGCAGGATCACGTCCTTGCCGCTCACATACTCCGGCAGCGAACCGGTCAGCACAAAGCGGATGGCGGACGGCACCTTGAACCACGCTTTTCCGGTAATCATGCCGGCCGCCATATCGGTCGAACCGACGCCCGTGGAAAAAGCGCCGAGCGCGCCGTAGGTGCAGGTGTGGGAATCCGCACCGATAATGCAGTCTCCCGGGCCGACCAGCCCCTGCTCCGGCAGCAACGCGTGCTCGATGCCGACGCGGCCGACGTCGTAATAATGCAGAATATCATACTGGTTGGCAAAATTGCGCACCAGCCGGCACTGCTCGGCCGCCTTGATATCCTTGT
>JAQXJH010000095.1 GCA_029008595.1 Bacillota bacterium | reverse complement strand
CTGCGCACCGGCAAGGAAGGCCTGTGGGACGCGCGCAATCCGCAGTTTATCGCTTATCTCAACGGGGTGCTGACGCAGGGGCTTGACGTGAACCATACCGAGCTGCTGCTGCCGGAGCTTGCCGAATTTGATCTGGATCTTTACGCCTATGCCGGCTTGGACGGCACGCTTTCGGAGTTTCACGCCGAGCTGCAGTGGGTCAATCCCGACTGCGAAAAGCTGTATTATGACCTGCGCGTCCCTCTGGAGATCCTTGAATTTTCCGATCCGGACTCCAAAACCTATGCCGATGTGCTGCGGATGCTCAACGAGGCAGTCAACCGGATGGACTGCCGTGTCCCGGGCAGCGAATCGTTTGATGCCTCCGTCCGTGCGGCAAGCGAATACCTCAGAACGGAGCTTTATGAACAATACTGCACTGATCAGCCGGAAACCGTCATCTGCATCGGGCATACCCATATCGACGTGGCATGGCTATGGACCCTGGCGCAGACGCGCGAAAAGGTGCAGCGTTCGTTTGCAACCGTGTTGAATCTGATGAAAAAATACCCGGAGTATAAGTTCATGTCATCCCAGGCGCAGCTTTATGATTATCTGAAGCAGGAAAGCCCCGAAACCTATGAGGAGGTCAGGCAGATGGTGGCTGCCGGCCGCTGGGAGGTGGAAGGCGCCATGTGGGTGGAAGCCGACTGCAACCTGCCTTCCGGCGAAAGCCTTGTGCGGCAGGTTCTGTTCGGAAAGCGCTTTTTCAGAAAAGAATTCGGCGTGGAAAGCCGCGTGCTCTGGCTGCCGGATGTGTTCGGTTATTCCGCCGCGCTGCCGCAGATCCTGAAAAAAAGCGGAGTGGACCGGTTCGTCACCTCGAAGATCAGCTGGAACGAAACGAATCAGATGCCGTACGACATGTTCAACTGGCGCGGGATCGACGGCACGGAGATCTTCAGCTATTTTCTGACCGCGCAGCGCAAGGAGCGCGGCAAAAAACCGGTGAATTTCACAACCTATGTTTCCAATAATGATCCGGCCATGATCGCGGGCACGTGGGATCGCTTTCAGCAGAAGGAATTCTCCGATCAGGCCATCAACACCTTTGGCTTCGGAGACGGCGGCGGCGGCCCGACCATGGAGATGCTGGAACTGCGCCGCAGGATGGAAAACGGCTTCGGCGAATGCCCGAACGCGCGCATTGGCACCGCGACGGAATTTCTGGAGCATATCGCAGCGGCGGAGCACGATCCGCGCCTGCCGGTCTGGAGCGGCGAGCTGTATCTGGAGATGCACCGCGGAACCTATACCTCGATCGCCCGCAACAAGCGCAATAACCGGAAAAGTGAATTTGCATACCAGAATGCGGAGCTGCTTTCTTCGCTCGGCAGCGTGCTGCTCGGACTGCCGTATCCGCAGCAGCGGCTGAACGACGGCTGGGAGAAGATCCTGCTGTTCCAGTTTCACGACATCATTCCCGGCTCTTCCATCAAGGAGGTCTACGAGGAGTGCGACCGCGTGTATCCTCAGCTGCTGGAGAACGCCGCGGATCTTTCCGGTGCCGTGCAGAGTGCGGTCGCAGCCGGTGTTTCCACAGAAGGCGGACTGCTGGTGTTCAACCCGCATTCGTTTGTCAACAGCGCCGTTGTCAAAGTGAACGGTGAATCCCGTTTTGTTGAAAACATTCCCGCCAAGGGCTATGCGGTGGTGACGCCGAAGGCGCCGGAAAACAGCGTCATTCTGGGCAGCCGCACCATGGAAAACCGGTTCCTGCGCGTTGTGTTTGACGAGCAGTTCAATCTGGTTTCGGTATACGACAAGGAAGCAAAGCGCGAGGTGATCGACGCGGCAAAAGGCCCCGGAAACCGGATCGAGGTCTACGAGGATTTTCCGCGCGATTATGATGCATGGGAGATCACGGATTATTATAAGGAAAAGCGCTATTTTGCGGACGATGTGCAGTCTGCGGAGCCTGTCCGTGACGGGGCGCGCGCCGGTTTTGCCGTTCGCCGCCGTTTTCTGGATTCCGTCGTGGAGCAGCACATCTGGCTGTACGAGGACGTGAAAAAGATCGATTTTGAAACGGTGATCGACTGGAAGCAGGAGCATCTGCTGGTAAAGGCAGCGTTCCCGGTCAGGATCAATTCCGGCCGTGCATCCTACGAGGTGCAGTTCGGTGCGCTGGAGCGGCCGACACACAGCAACACCAGCTGGGATGCGGCAAAATTTGAAGTCTGCGCCCATAAATACTGCGATTTTTCGGAGTATGACTACGGTGTTGCGATGCTCAACGACTGCAAGTATGGCCACGATATCCACGACGGCGTCATGCGGCTGACTCTGCTGAAATCGGCGACTTACCCGAACCCGGATGCCGACCGCTGCCGCCACGAATTCACCTATTCCATCGTACCGCACACCGGTGACTACCGTGCGGCGGGCGTGGTTCAGCTGGCGTATGATCTCAATGAGCCGATGGCGGCCCTTCCGGTCGGAAAGCAGCAGGGCAGCCTGCCGGAGCGTTATTCGCTTGTTTCGGTCTCCGAACCGAACGTGATCCTGGAGACCGTCAAGAAGGCGGAGGATTCTGAAGACTTGATTTTTCGGATGTATGAGGCGTATAATAAACAGACAGATGTTACTGTTTCGTTCGGATTTGCGCCGAAGCGTGCCGTGCTTTGCGATCTGATGGAAAACGAGTGCTCTCCGCTTTCCGTGGAGGGCGGCTCCCTTTCGCTTTCCGTCAAGCCGTTTGAGATCGTCACGATCAAGGTGGAACGGTAAATACAGGCAAACGCGCCGACGGGCTGCGCTGCCTGCATCACGGAAAGGATATTCCTGCCATGAAGCATGTTTCTGACCGCGTCCTGTTTTGGACGGGAGGAATTCTGATCGCGGTTTCTCTTGTGTGTGCGGCAGCTGTAACGCTCGGCAATATCATGATTGCCGACCAGCCCCGCCGCATCTGGGAAGCGCTCACCGTACTGCTCGGCTGCGGCTGCTTTGCGGCGGCAGCGACCCGGCGTACCTTTGCCGGCCGCGCCAAAAACGCCAGCAATTCGATTTACGCGCTCAAGCTGACGGGCTGTATCTTTTTGTGGTTTCTGATCATTCAGGTAACGCTGCGCTGCTTTTTGTAACACGACAAAAGCCCGGAACCGGCAGATTCGCTGTTCCGGGCTTTTTTCAAAATGAACGGAGGAAGATGCTATGGATCGAACGGTGTGGATTACCGGTGCTTCGCGGGGGATCGGACGCGCATGTGCGGAACTGTTTGCGGCGGACGGGGACCGTATTGCCGTGCTGTACCGCCGTGAAAGGGAGCAGGCGGAGGCGGTGGCGGAAAAGTGCCGCTCGCTCGGCGCAGACGCCGAAGCATTCTGTGCAGATGTCGCCGACCGCACACAGGTGTTCTGTGCGGCAGAAAGGATCCGCGCGCGCTTCGGGCGAATCGATGTGCTGGTGAACAATGCCGGGATCGCTCAGCAAAAGCTGTTTTCCGACATTACCGAGCAGGACTGGCGCCGCATGATGGGAGTAAATCTCGACGGCGCTTTTTACTGCACGCAGGCGGCTTTGCCCGACCTGATCCATAAAAAACGCGGAAAGATCGTGAACGTCTCGTCTATCTGGGGGATCTGCGGCGGTTCCTGCGAAGTACATTATTCCGCCAGCAAAGCGGCCCTGATCGGGCTGACCAAAGCGCTTGCCAAGGAATTGGGCCCATCCAATATTCAGGTCAATTGCGTTGCGCCCGGCGTGATCGATACCGAAATGAACGGCGCG
>JAQXJH010000094.1 GCA_029008595.1 Bacillota bacterium | reverse complement strand
TGAATGATCTGTCCCCCGTCCATATCCGGCAGCCCGAGGTCGAGGATCATCAGATCCGGGCAATGCGACGTCACCATCATCATTGTTTCGGCGCCGTCCTTTGCGCGGATCACCTGATATCCGTTTGCTGTCAGAATCGTCGCCATAAAACTTGCAATATTGTTTTCATCCTCTGCGATCAGAACAGTATACGGACATTTCATAACGCTTTATCCTCCTTTGGCAGCGTAAAACGAAAAACTGCGCCGCCTTCTTTTCGATTGGACGCCGTGATCTCTCCGCCGTGTGCACGGATGATCGTGCGGCAGACGGAAAGGCCGATCCCCATGTTGCGCCGGTCGTCCGAATGGCTCTGTGCGCTGCGGACGCCTCCGTCGAACAGCCCCGGCAGACGGCTTTTTTCAATCCCGCAGCCGTCATCGGCCACCTCAAAACAAACATTCTGCTTTTCATCGGTCACATTCAGCCAGATCTGCGCCGCACCGACCGCATGCAGCGCAGCGTTTTCCAGCAGATTGATCAGCACCTGCTCGATCAGCATCGCATCCATCCGCACCATCAGCAGCTCCTGCGGCACCGCGACCGAAACATGCCGTTCCGGAAAACGCTTGTTGAATTTCTGAACTGCTTCGGCGGCAACCTCCTCCGCGGGCACCGGCGTTTTGGTCAGGCTTGCTCCGGTTCCCGCATCAAACCGCGTCACCGTGAGCAGGTTTTCCACCATACGGATCAGCCACTGGGAATCCTCGCGGATTCCCGACACAAGCTCCAGCCGCTCCCGCTCGGAAAGCAGATCGTGATTTTCCAGAATCGCAGAGCTGGCGCCGAAGATAGAGGTCAGCGGCGTGCGAAGGTCGTGCGAGACCGCGCGCAGCAGATTGCCGCGCATCTTTTCCCGCTCGGCCTCCACCCGGATCTCGCTCTGTTCCTTGATCTGCGTCGTCAGCATGCTGGTGGTCACCGCGACCACCAGCATGCACAGAATCGTCACCGGATACCCTGTCAGCGTAAAATTCAGGTGGTAATACGGATAAGTAAACAAATAATTGACCAGTACCACCGCGATCAGCGAGGCAGCGGCGCCGTAAAAATAGCCTTGCGTAAAGCGGGCGATCAGAAAAACAGCCAGAATAAAGATGACGGAAACGTCATGCGGCCCTTCCACGAACATCCGCAGCAGAAAACACAATCCTGTCGTCGCGGCAAGGATCTCCAAGCTCAGGATCGAATCCCGCACCGAAAAAAGAAAGTACTTTTTTATTTTTCTGTCATGCTCCTTTTTCACCCGAACATCGCCCCCAATGTTTAGTTTTTATTCTATTTTATCACAAGACGCCGCAAAAGTACAACCGTGAACTCTACGGAACGTTTGTTGCTTTTCCTTTGGGACAGGACTATACTGAGATCACGGCCGCTACAGAAAGCCGCCGGAAAAAAGGAGGCCGCTTCCGATGAATTGCGAAAAAACCGGAGAACTGATCCACGCCCTGCGCAGGGAAAAGGGACTGACACAAAAACAGCTTGCCGATGCGATGCATCTGAGCGACCGCACAATTTCCAAATGGGAGAGCGGTCTCGGCTGTCCGGATGTTTCCCTGCTGCCGGAGCTTTCCGCACGACTGGGAGTCAATCTGGAAAAAATGCTTCTTGGTGACCTGAATGCCAACACAACAAACGGAGGAAATATGAAACAGATCAAATTTTATGTATGTCCAAACTGCGGCAACGTCATGACGTCCGGTCCGGGTTCGGATATCTGCTGCTGCGGCAGAAAGCTGACGCCTCTGGAGCCAAAGCCGGCAGATCCAGATCATCTGCTGCAGGTTCAGACCGTTGAGGACGATTTTTACCTGACGTTCCCGCACGAAATGAGCAAGCAGCATTACCTGCGGTTCATCGCGTATGTCAGCTTTGACCGGATGCTGCTGGTACGGCTTTATCCCGAACAGGGCGGAGAAGTTCGCTTCCCTCGGATGTACGGCGGCAGACTTTTCTGCTGCTGCAGCCGCGATGGGCTATGGACGCAGCCCGTCTGATAAAAGCCGCCGTTCATTTGCTCCTGTTTTCTGAAAAAAACTGCCGGAAAGCCGTGTTTTTCTGAAAAATGCGGTTATTCTAAACGACAGAGCAGCACCGAAAGGAGACGGAGCAATGCCGGTTCAAACGCCGCTGATCCTGTTGCAGCATGTGTTCAAAATCTATCACGAGGGGACGGAAAACGAGGTCCGCGCGCTCAACGACGTTTCCTTCCGCGTGCAGGAGGGGGAATTCGTTGCGATCGTCGGGCAATCCGGTTCCGGAAAATCCACGCTGATGAACTGTATCGGATGTCTTGATCAGCCGACCCGCGGAACGTACCAGTTCCGCGGAACCGGCATGGAACGCTGCCGGGACTCCTTTCTTTCTCGTGTCCGCAACCGGGAGATCGGATTCATTTTTCAGGGATTCAACCTGATCGCCGGGCTGACCGCCGAAGAAAATGTTGAAATGCCGCTTGTATACCGCGGGTTTTCCCGCCCGGAACGGCAGCGGCGCGCCCGGGAAGCCCTTTGCGCGGTCGGACTGGAACAGCGGATGAACCACCGGCCGCAGCAGCTTTCCGGGGGACAGCAGCAGCGCGTCGCGATCGCCCGCGCCATCGCAGCGGAGCCTTCTCTTCTGCTGGCGGACGAACCGACCGGAAATCTGGATTCCCGCGCGGGCAGCGAGATCGTAAAACTGCTGCACCGGCTGCACCGCAGCGGAAAAACTATTTTACTGATCACACACGACGGCAAAGTCGCCCGGGCTGCCCAGCGCATGGTCGAGATCCGCGACGGCCGCATTGTGGGTGACCATCCGGTCAAGGACGCCGCCTCTGCTTTCTGAAGAACCGTTTATAATACCAAAAAAAAAATATTCTTTTTATTTGTTGCGCCAAAAGTTTCACATATCATTGTTAATTATGCATAAATATCAAAGCAATATTTTGCGCTTATTTACCAGTTATTTTTTATCTTTTGAATTGACAATTTCTCGTCCATCTGTTATACTGATACTTGTGAGGCAGGAACGCTTCACCGGATTGCGCCGCCGGGCGGCGCTTGAAAAAGGGTACAGGCAATCTGATCTTACACAAAGAATGAAAGGATGATTGTTATGGCATCTACGATTTCTCTGCACAACATCAATGTTCCCGATTTTCTGAAGGTTCTCGACCAGTGCACCGGCAACGTTTTTCTGGTCACCGATGAAGGCGACCGTCTGAACCTGAAAAGCAAGCTCTGCCAGCTTGTCGGCCTGACCAAGCTGATCGAAGGCGGCTCCATTGCAGAAGCTTCTGTCATCTGCGAAAACAGCGAGGACGAAAGCAAGCTGTTCCGCTTCAACCTTTACAGAGATACCGGCGACGCAAAGTAATTTTCCCGCCCCGTTTTTGTCCGCAGTATGAATCATCAGCAACGCATTGCCTGCATTCCCTGTTATGAATGATTCTCTCCGCTTTCTGCAGCGGAATACAAAATAGACACGCCGGTTCTGCCCGATCTGCGGCCCGGCCAAACAAAAGCTTTCGGCTTCTGAAAAGTGAAAAGCATCCTGTCCGGGTCGTTCTGACCGGGCAGGATGCTTTTTTTGCTTTCAGAATCCGGCTTTTTTTCAAAAACCACAACGCCGCCTTCCCGCTCTGCAGGGAGCCGCAAAGAATCCCTTACCGATCCTTCAGCAGCTTGTTCAGCTCATCCATAAAGGTGTTGATATCGCGGAACTGGCGGTATACGGAGGCAAAACGGACATACGCTACCTCATCCACCGTCTTGAGCTTTTCCATGGCGTATTCGCCGATCTTGGTAGAGGTCACTTCGCGCTCGAGCGAATTCTGCAGCTGCGATTCGATCTCGTCCACCATGTGCTCCACCTGCTCCAGCGTGACCGGGCGCTTTTCACAGGCTCTCAGCAGACCGCGCATCAGCTTTCCGCGGTCAAACGCCTCGCGGGAACGATCCTTTTTTACAACGATCAGCGGAACGTTTTCGATCACTTCATAGGTGGTAAACCGTTTACCGCATTTCAGACATTCGCGGCGGCGGCGAATGCGTTCGCCTTCATCCGTCGGCCTTGAATCAATGACCTTACTTTCTTCATAACCGCAATACGGGCATTTCATGGCGATCAGACTTCCTTTCGCAACATCCGGGATCCGGAATTTTCTTCAATCATTTTCTTCCATCTGGTTTCTGCCGTTCAGATTGCTTCTGCAGCAGCGATTCCAGCCATTCTCTGGCGCAGGAAAGCTCCTCCTGCTGTCCGAAATTTTCCCGATACACCTCGATCACGGCGGTTCCGGAAAAATGCTGTTCCTGCAGCAGACGAAACAGCGCGCCGAACTCCATCGTTCCCTGCCCGGGCAGCAGGCAGGCGTTCTTTTCAGAAAAATCGTTCAGATGCAGATGGCGCAGTCCGCTGCCCATCGCGCGGCACATGGCAAGCGGATCCTCCCCCGCCAGCACCGCCTGTTTCAGATCCAGCACAAACGCCGCCCGTTCTCCCAAAAAGCTGCGCATTCGGGCGATCACGTCCGGAGAGGCACTCCGGCGGCTGCGCACATTTTCCTGCGCCAGCGTTACACCGAACCGCAGCGCTTCCTCCGCCAGCCGGGCAAAACGCTCAAAGCTTTCCTGTTCGGAAACCGCCTGCGCTTTGTCCCCGTGCAGCACAAGGAGCGGCGCCCCGATCTGCGCGGCCGCTTCGAAATACGGCTTGTACAATTCCACCGAATCGGCAAAGCGGCGCTCGTATGCGGAAAAGAACAGGGTGGATTCTATTCCGGAAGAAAACGGATGAAGCGAAACGGCGCGCGCGCCGCAGACCGCCATCCGCCTTTCGATCTCCCGAAGATACGGCGGTTTCAGCTCACTTGCGCTGTTAAAGAAAAATTCAAACTGACGGAATCCCAGCCGCAGCAGGTCATCCAGCGCCTGCTCGGTTGTTTCGGGATACAGGCACGCTGTGGAAACACCGATCTGCATCATCATTGATCCTTCGGCGCTCATTGCCGCGATTCTTTTTTGCCGAAAATCATCCATTTGCTCGCAAAATAATTCAGGATGACCACGACAACATTCATCAGCACCTTGGAAAGCATGTTATCCATATGGAAAACATACAGACAGAGCGCCATTCCGCCTTCATCCACGCCGAGGGAGAGCAGCCGCGCCGCAAGGAAAAGCCCGATCTCCCGCCAGAGAGCTGCCCCGGTCGTACGGCTTTTGAACACATACCGGCGGTTGGTCGCGTAAGCGAACGCCACGGCGCCGATCCACGCGATCGAATTGGATACCATCGGATTGATCCCGAATTTTTCGCTGAGGATCCAGTGAATGACGATGTTGACCACGGTGGTCAGCACCCCGAAAAACAGATAGCTGATCGTTTCTTCATTCAGGACGGCGTGCAGCCGCTGCAGCGGTTTCTGCAGCGCCCGGCAGCACGGAACAAACACCGCCGCCGAAAGAAGCGCACCGGCCGCTTTCCACAAAAGAGCCGAAGCCGGCCAGACATGCATGCCGGCCAGAAACACCGCAAGATCCAGCGCTAGAGCCGGGCAGCCGGCCAGGCCGCAATAGGTCAGTTCATTCAGAAAATGATCCAGCTCGCACGGAAAATTGCCCTGCAGGGCAAACCAGATCAGAAAACCGGCGCAAACCGCCAGCACCCATGCGCAGGCCGCGGCGATCCATCCGCCCACCGAAAGCGCCGAAAACAGCCGGAACATCAGCACGTCGGCCGCAGCGGCAATCACCATCGGAATGCCGATGCTCCGCAGGATCTTCTTTTTCTTCAAAACAGTCGCGCTCCTTTTTTTCCGTTTGTTTCTGTCTGCAGTCTGTATTACCATCAGTATACAGGAAAATACCGCCGGATGCAATTATTTTGATTGAAAAAATGTGCGCGGAATGTTACACTAAAAGCAAATACAACAAAAAGGAAGGATCTGCTGATGTCAGTAATTTTGGCTCATCGCGGCGCAAGCAAGGAGCGCCCCGAAAACACGATGGCGGCTTTCCGGCGTGCGGAAGAACTGAATGTTTCCGGGCTGGAAATGGACGTTCATCTGCTGCCGGACGGCACCATGATCGTGCGGCACGACGATAACCTCGGCCGCTGCGAAAGCGTTTCCGGGTCAATTTACTCCCTTTCCGGCGCAGAGGCGCAAAAGATCCCCGTGGGGAAAAATCATCCGGGCGAATTTGAGAACGAGACCATGCCCTCCTTCGGCGAGCTGCTGCAGTGGCTGCAGACAAACCGGATGTTCCTGAATGTGGAGATCAAGCCGGGCGGCTTTCTGTCCGAGGTCGGCGAGCGCACGGTGGAGGCGCTGGAACAGTACCGGATGCGCGAACGGTGCATTATTTCCTCGTTTGACCACCATATCCTGCGGGAGATCAAACAGCGGCACCCTGAATACAAGGTCGGGATCCTGTACAGTCAGCCCTGCGACGATGTGGTCGATTACTGCCTGAAATACGGCTTTGACGCCATTCACCCCTATTACCGGCTGATCAGCGAACCGCTTGTCCGCGATTGCCACCGCAGCGGCATCGCTGTGAACGTCTGGACGGTCGACGAGCCGGACGATATCCGCCGGATGATCGAATGGGGCGTGGATTCTGTCATCTCCAACGATGCCGCGGCCGCTCAGCAGATTCTGGATTCCTGCAGCGGAAAGCGCTGAACGGATATCCGACGCCGTATTGTCTGCTCTGATTTTAAATTTCATCTTCCCACCCCCCAAAAAATCGCATGAAAAAGCACCACAGCTGAGGCTATGATGCTTGATTCGGTTTTGGAATTTGCGAGCGCTTGCGATTTTGGGCACGAAAAAACACCCTGTGAAAAGTGGTTTTTGCTTATTCGCTCAGGATTTCAACTTTATCACGAATCATTTCAATTACATTTCCGTATGCATCTTTTTTCCCGATTTCATATTCATCGTTTGTTGATTCCTCACATTCATTCCGAAAGCGAATAACCGTGTCAATAATCCAGTCGAGCAATTCCTTTTCCATTCCTTCTTGAATCCTGGATGTGTCAATCGATTCCATGTTTTTTCATCTCCTTTTGCGTTTCAGGTAAAAAACAGTCAAAGGCCACGGCAAATGCGTTTGCCGCGGCCTTTTTTCACAGATATGTCCGGCTGTCAGAGCTGCCCGTTCTCACGCAATTCGATCATATAGCGGTGCAGGGCATCCTGCCAGGTTGGCAGACGGGAAAAACCGGCCTGCACCAGCTTTTCCTTCGACAGACGGGAATTGGCGGGGCGCGCCGCCTTGGCTGCCGGATATTCCGACGACGGGATCGGGTTCACCTGGCAGGCAAGCCCGCCTTCCTTCATGATGGCAGCGGCAAAATCGCTCCATGCACAGAAGCCCTCATTCGTTGCATGATAAATTCCGTACTTTTCGCTTTCCAGCATATCACAGAGCAGCGCGGCAAGGTCATAGGTATAGGTTGGGGATCCGATCTGGTCGTTCACCACATTGATGCTTTCCTTTTCCTTGCCGAGGCGCAGCATCGTTTTGACAAAATTCCTGCCGTTCAGCCCAAAGACCCACGAGATGCGAACAACGAAATACCGGTCCAGCAAGCCGGTCACTTCATTTTCGCCGAGGAGCTTCGTCAGGCCGTAAAAGTTGATCGGCCGTTTCGGCGAATCCGGCTCAAACGGTTCCGTTCCCTCGCCTTCGAACACATAGTCGGTGCTCAGATAGATCATTTTTGCGCCCACGGCGCGGCAGGCCAGCGCAATGTTGCGTGTGCCGCCCACATTTACCGCGCGGCAGGCATCCTGCATTTCTTCCGCTTTGTCCACCGCAGTATAGGCCGCGCAATGAACAACGGCATCCGGCGCGTATGCCGAAACGGCCGCCATCACTGCGTCATGGTCGGTCAGATCAAAATCCTCCAGATCGACGCCTTTGCATTCGATCTTTCGTTCGTTAAGGCGCCGGATCATATCATAACCCAGCTGTCCCTTTACGCCGGTAACTAAAACCTTCATAGGAGATGCTTCCTTTCATAGCGGCGGCAGCCGCCGGACGTTAGGCGTCAGGCTTTGCCGCGGTTTGCATACATCCGCTCGTAATAATTCTGATAGTCGCCGCGCAGGATGTTCTCCCACCATTCGCGGTGCTCCAGATACCAGCGGACGGTTCTGCGGATCCCGTCGTCAAATCCGGTTTCGGGCAGCCAGCCAAGCTCATTGTGGATCTTCGTCGGATCGATCGCATACCGGCGGTCGTGGCCGGGGCGATCCTTCACATAGGTGATCAGGCTTTCGGGCTTGTCAAGCTCGCGCAGAACTGCGCGGACAACCTCCAGATTGGTGCGCTCATTATGTCCGCCGATGTTATAGATCTCGCCTACACGCCCCTTGCGGATCACAAGATCGATCGCGCTGCAGTGATCCTCCACATACAGCCAGTCGCGCACGTTTTCACCCGTTCCGTACACCGGCAGCGATTCATCGGCCAGCGCACGCGTGATCATCAGCGGGATCAGCTTTTCCGGAAAATGATAGGGTCCGTAGTTGTTTGAGCAGCGGGTAATGGAAACCGGCAGCCCGAACGTGCGGTGATACGCCAGTACCAGCAGATCGGCAGACGCTTTGGACGCCGAATAGGGGCTGGAGGTATGGATCGGCGTATCTTCGGTAAAGAACAGATCCGGCCTGTCCAGCGGGAGATCTCCGTACACCTCATCCGTAGAAACCTGATGATAG